>JAGWLR010000159.1 GCA_028864885.1 Burkholderiales bacterium
CGCTTCCAGGCTTTTTCTGCCGGGTCATCGCCACGCTCGTAGGCCTGCGCCAGACGCATCATCAGGGCCACATTGGCTTCGTTTTCCAGGGCCAGGTCGGTGAGGACGGCACGCATCAAGGGCTGATCGACCAGCAGGCGCCCGAAGGCCTTGCGTTGACGGGTGTAGGCCAAGCCTTGCACCAAGCCCTGGCGCACCATGCCGGCACTGCCCACTACGCAGTTCAGGCGGGTGTAGGTGGCCATCTCGATGATGGTGGGAATGCCGCGGCCTTCTTCGCCCATCATGATGCCGTAGGCATCCTGGAACTCAACCTCGCTGCTGGAGTTGCTGCGGTTACCGACCTTGGCCTTGAGGCGCTGCACCTGCACCGGGTTCTTGCTGCCATCGGGGCGCCAGCGCGGCACGAAGAAGCAGGTGGGGGCGCCATCGGCGGTTTTGGCCACCACCAGGTGAGCATCACACATGGGGGCCGAGAAGAACCATTTGTGGCCACGCAAGGTGTATTCACCGCCGCGGCCGCCCGCGCCTACCGGGGTGGCCTGAGTGGAGTTGGCGCGCACATCCGAGCCGCCCTGCTTTTCGGTCATCCCCATGCCTACCCAGATCGATTGCTTTTGCGCCAGGGGCACATCGCGTGAGTCATAGGCGGAGCTGAGGAGTTGATCTTTCATCGCGGCCCATAAAGCCGGCTCTTTCTGGATCACGGGAATGGCGGCCTGCGTCATCGTGGCGGGGCACAAGGTGCCGGCTTCGACCTGCCCGTGCAGATAAAAGCCTGCTGCCCAAGCCGACCATCGTCCAGCGCGGTCGTTGGCAAACGGCAAGGAGATCAGCCCTTGCCCGCGATACAAGGCCATGAGTTCATGCCAGCTCGGGTGGAACTCGACCTGATCCAGGCGGCGCCCCCTTGAATCGAAGGGCTTGAATTCCGGGGTGTAGCGGTTGGCCTGATCGGCCAGAGCGTAGGTGGTCGCCTGGCCCAACTTCGCGCCATACTGATCCAGTGACTCGACGAAGCTCTGCGCGCCGGCGCGCGCCAAGGCCTCTTTCAGGGGCGTGTCAGTCGCAAAGAGGTTGTAGTCTTTGAGTTCGTCAAACTGGTTGGTGATCGCGTGCGTTTGCCAGGTCATGGTGTGTCTCCTCATCTTTTCTCCACCACAGTCTAGGAAAAATGGCCTCTGAGGGTGTTCGGGTTTTGCCAGCCACGCGGCGCAAGCCGCGTCAGTCGCGCGCGCGCGCCAGTTCAGAAGCGCTGCAAGAGGCCTTTGTTCGGGTTTTGATCGACAAGGGATTCCACGGCGTCACGGTGCGCGAGGTGGCTGCCGTGGCGGGCGTGGGTGTGGGCACCTTCTACGAATACGTGGCCAACAAGGAAGCGCTGGCGGCGCTCACGATCCACATGCGGGTGAAGGCGCTGGCTCAGGCCCTGGAAGCGTGCATCGAACGACACCGGGGGCAGGGCTTGCTGACACTCGTCTCGGCCCTGATCGACGAGCAGGTCGAACGGGTGATGGACGACGCCGTGCCGTGGTCGGCCCTGTTCATGCTGGAACGGCAGATCTCGACCCCCGAGGCCTACCGCAAGCACTATGCGCAGTTTGTCGATCTGTGGTCGCAGGCGCTGTTGGCATCATCAGATGCGCCAGCAACGCAGCGCGTGCCAGCGGCGGCTCGCATGGTCCACAGCATGGTGTATGGCTGGGTCACGCAAGGCTTGCTGACCCAAGGCCCGGATCTGGATCGCCTGGCCTTGCGCCAGGAAATCCAGTCCGCTGTAGCAGGCTATTTAAGGCTTCTCGGTGCCAAATAAGGGTGAGCGAGGCCCGTACAGCAAGCCGTTGTGGGCTCCGGGGCTGAGCAAACGCTGCGCCGCCACCCCAGCCACTTGGTGACTTTGATTGGTGACGTTGTTGAGCACCTGCTTGACCACGGCGGCGATCAAGGCCCCTGCCAGGCCACCCTGGTTGTTGTTGTTGTTTTCGCTGCTGGAGGCCTGGGCCGAACCTTGCCACAACAAGTCGCCGCTCTTGAGATCGACCAGGCGGGCATCGGCAGCCACCACCGAGGCGCTGTCGAGGATGGTGTACTTCACCCCGTATTGCGTGATGGTGATGTACAGCGCGGCGTCGGCCCCGAAAATGTCGGCCAGCTTGGCGGGTGGCACGGCATGCATTTCAGGCGGGTTGACGAGACCGTTTTGCCGAAAGGTTTCGTCGACCAAAGCCACAGGCAGCACGTAGTAGCCGCCTTCAGCCAATGGCATGGTGGCCTGAGACAACACGCTGTAGGTAGCGTCGACGTCCGGTGAGTTGTTCACCGGGGGCAGTACCAGGATGGAGCGGGGTTGGTGAGCCCGAAAGGCGGTGTAGTCATAGGGCTTGGGGGCAGCACAGCCGCCCAGCCACAGCGAGGACACTACAAGCAAGGACAGACCCACCCATCGGGTCAGGCGCAAGACAGGTTTCTTCATTTTTTGTTCTTTGCCTTGCTCATCAGAAAGTCGAGATACTTGGCCGACTCAGGAAACAAACTCTTCTCGTTGTCGAAGGCCTGCATGGCTTTGTCGTCCTGCCCGATCGACGCATACAGCATGCCCATGTGGGCATAGAAGCCCGGCGGGGGGCTCATGCCGTCAGAACGGATTTCTTCCAAATCCTTTTGCAGCGCGATCAACTGCTCTTCAGGCCCTGTGCTGGTCGACTTGAAGTGCTCGTAGACCTGTTGTTGATAAGAGCCCCATTCATACAAAGGACGGGACCGGTTGGCGCAGCCAGCAGATGCCAGGCAAAGCGCCGCCAAGGCCGCTGCAGACAGCGGGCGGATCAGGTGAGACATCATCTTGTGCGTTTACTTGGTGGGCTTCCAGGCGCCGTTGTCGATCGCTTCGGTAAGCTTGTTGACGGCGTCGGTCATGGCCAGATCCAGCACCTTGCCATTGAGGGTAGAGTCATAGCTGGCGGTGCCACCAAAGCCGATCACCTCGCGGTTGGACAGGCTGTATTCGGCCGCCCCTTGGGTGGAATACACCACCTCAGAGGTGGCGATGTTCACCACGTTCAGGGTGATCTTGGCGTAAGCGATCTGGGTTTTGCCGCGACCCAGGATGCCGAACAATTCGTGGTCGCCGACTTCCTTGCGGCCGAACTCGGTCAC
>JAGWLR010000076.1 GCA_028864885.1 Burkholderiales bacterium
TCACCGTAGGTGTTTTCATTTCGTCTTTCCGTGAGCATTTGGTCCAAGGACCTGATCTTGCGATCAGCCTCTTCAACCCAAACACCCACGCTTATCGGCTGCTAATTTTTAAAGAACTTGATCTGTTTTGTCGTTGCGACGTCGTGATCAGCGAAGAACGCAATTATGGCACCCTTTTGACTGGCGGCGCAAGCGTTTGTCGTTTTTTTATTGAAAATAGTTGCACCTCACTAGGTGACCGTAGCGGCGCAACTCTTCACGACATCAGCCGAACCGCTGATCGACGCAATCAACAGGCAAACTTTCAAGTTGTAGAAGTCAGATGAGAGAGCACCGAAGTGCAGCCCAGATTATTTGTTCCTACCTCGAGCCCGATCTCCTCAGGCATGGAGATGGATTTGTCGGAAGGTGTCAGCCGTCACATTCAGGTTCTGCGCATGCAGCCAGGAGAAGACGTTTTCTTATTTGACGGGCGAGGAGGGCAATGGCAAGCCCGGATCACCAGCATGACACGCAAGGTCGTGAGCGTGGCTGTACAGAGCCACGATCCCCAAGACAGGGAGTTGCCGCTCTCGATCACTTTGGCGGTCGGCATGCCAGCCAACGATCGGATGGACAGCTTGATTGAAAAGGCCACCGAGCTCGGCGCCGCCGCGATCCAGCCCTTGATGATGGACCGATCCGTGCTGCGTTTGAGCGGCGAGCGTGCCCAAAAAAAAGTGGAGCATTGGCAGGCCGTTGCTGTCGCGGCAGCCGAACAATGTGGGCGAACAAAGGTGCCAGCGGTGCACGAGGTGCAGACGCTATCGCAATGGCTGCAATCACCGGACAGCCACATGCCCGTGCGAGGTGTGCTGAGCCTTCGGGACGCGTCGCCCGTGTCGCGTTGGGCTACGGAGCATCTGATCGGGAACGAAGAACCCCGGGTGTGCTTTTTGAGCGGCCCCGAGGGCGGTATCAGCCCACAGGAAGAACAGTCGCTGCTGGATGCCGGCTGGACTGCCTTGTCCTTGGGCGCAAGGGTGTTGCGCGCCGACACCGCGCCGCTGGCGGCAATGAGCGTGATGGCGGCGATGCTGGAGCGCTGATCAATCGTCGCTGGAGCGGTCTTTGGCGTGCTTGCCGGCGGTCAGATCGAACCGGAACAAACGGCATTCAATCGGGCCGTTGAAGAGAACTACACGCCGACTTTCCTTGAGGTGCATGGCACCAGGTAGTTTCATGTCGGGCGACAGAACCCAAGCCGTCCAGCCGGTATATTGCCGCTTCCAGTGTGCGGCCAGCCGCAAGAAGAAATCGTTGGCTTCGGCATCCTGGAATTGTTCGCGCCCGGACCGGGGAGCCGCCATCTCATCTGCGCCATCGGGATGGCGATGGCCTCGCGAGCGAACAGACCCTTTGGGGTCAATGCGCTCACCATAGGGCGGATTGAACATCATGACCCCATGCTCGCTCGGTGCGGATCGCTGGAGCGCATCGGCGGTCTTGAATTCGATGGCGTGGAGGACCCCTGCGCGCTGTGCGTTGCGCGTGGCGAAGTCGGTCATGCGGAATGCGACGTCCCCCGCGTAAATGGGGACCTGAGGGGGGTGTTGGCGCGCCTTGGCCGCCTGACGCATGGCCTGCCAGGCAGGCAGGTGATCGCGAAAAGGCAAAAGCCGCTCGAAAGCGAAACGACGCAACAGGCCTGGGGCAATGCCACACGCAATTTGCGCGGCCTCGATCGGGATGGTACCGGCGCCGCAGCAAGGATCCAGCAAGGGGCCATCTTCAGGGCGCCCTTGCCAGCCTGCGGCCGCCAACATGGCCGCAGCGAGCGTCTCTTTCAAGGGCGCCTCGCCCTTGTCTTCGCGCCAGCCGCGTTTGAACAGGGCCTCACCGGAGGTATCGACATACAAGGACGCGGTGAAATCATCGAGATGGAGAACCAAACCGAGATCAGGGTGACGGGTATCGACATTGGGACGTTCACCCGTTCGCTCACGCAGGTCATCGCAGACGGCATCTTTGATCCGCAGGCCGGCGAAATTCAGGCTTCGAAGAGGACTGTTGCGTGAAGTGACGTCGACGCGAAGGGTGTGACGTGGCGTGATCCAGTCCGTCCAGCGAATGGTGCGTCCCAGCGCGTAGATGTCGTCTTCATGGCGGTACACCCTAGAGGCCACGCGCCACAGCACGCGTTGGGCCAGGCGACTTTCCAGGTTCAAGCGCATGGCGGATTCGATCAAATCGCCTGGCAGCCGCCCCTGGACTTCGACGCCACCACGGGCCTGTTGCACGTGCGCCTCAGGCCCCAGGATGCGCGCCACCTCGGCGCACAAAAGCTCTTCCACCCCTACCGGGCAAGGCAAGTACAACGCAGAAGGCTGATCGGGCCTGAGAACTGCGGGCCCCTCTTCAGAAATGGCGCGCGGGTTTGCCTGAGAGGGACGCCCCGTGGCAGCGGAGACAACTGGACGACGAGTGGGCTTGATGGGCATGAGGGCGAGGGAGAAAAAACCAAGGAACCTGAGACCATCAGGCGCGCAGGACTTCCAGAACGTCAGAGCGGAATTCGCGCCGGTAGAGGATCCACAGGACAGCCAGTGTCCCGATGACAAAAACAAATGGTGAGACGAACCAGCCGATCACCGCAAAGGACATGTAGTAGGCACGCAGGCCATCGGCAAAACTTTCGGCGGCCATGCCCATGAGTTTGCCAGCGCGGGCCGCGAACTCCTTGCGATCGACTTCGCCGCGGTCAAATACGTCGACATTGGGGGCGGTGCCGACCAGGATGGCACCGAACGAGTAGACCCGCATCGACCAGGTGAAGCGAAAGAAGGCGTACACGAACACGGCCAGCAAGACGATGATCTTGATGTCGAACACCAGCATGGAGGTTCGGGCGGCAAAGGGCAGATCCTGAACCAGCTCTGAGGCGCGCTCGTTGGTGCCAAGCACCGCCAGCAAGCCACCCAGCACCAGGATGGTGGTAGACGCCCAGAAGCTGGGGCTGCTGGCCAGGTTCTGCGTGATCGCCGCATCAACGATGCGTTGATCGCGGTAGGTGACTTGCTCCATCCACCGACGCCGGAAGTAATTGGTGCTGGCCAACAAGGTACGTTCGACCTTGGCGCGACGCTTGGCAAAGGCCGCGTAGAACACCCAGCCCCCAATGAACAGGATGAGCGCCCCCCAGTCTTCTGCAGGAAGAACCGCCACGGCACGCTCAATGAGGTTCAACAGGTTGGACATGGCCCCTCCGGATCACAAAGCTTTGCGCAAGTTGGCAGGCGCGATTTTGAGTGCTTCGCGGTATTTGGCAACGGTGCGTCGTGCGACCTGGATGCCCTGCTCTTCGAGCATGGTGGAGAGCTGACTGTCGGACAAGGGCTTTTTGGGGTCTTCGGCCGCGACCAATTGCTTGATGAGCGCGCGCACGGCGGTGCTGGAGGCGTTACCCCCCGCCTCAGTGTTGAGCGAAGAGCCAAAGAAGTACTTGAGTTCGAAGGTGCCAAACGGCGTGTTCATGTACTTGGCCGTCGTGACGCGGGAGATGGTCGATTCGTGCAACCCCAGTTCATCGGCGATTTCGCGCAGCACCAATGGCTTCATGGCGATTTCGCCGTGGGTGAAGAAGTTCTTCTGTCGATCCACGATGGCTTGCGAGACACGCAAGATGGTGTCGAAGCGCTGCTGGATGTTTTTGACAAACCAGCGGGCCTCTTGCAAGCGCGAGCTCAAGGCCGCATGGCCTTCTGTGGCTGCCCCTCCGCGCGGGGCGCGAGATTGGCGCAAGGCCTGGGCATACAGATCGTTGATGCGCAACTTGGGCATGACATCCGGGTTGAGCACCACCTTCCAGCCCCGGCCCGATTTCTGCACGATCACATCCGGCACGATGATGTTGGCCTCAGCCCGCGTGAAGGCGCGACCCGGCTTGGGCTCCAGACTCACGATGAGTGCCTGCGCCTGCTTGATCAGGTCTTCATCGGCCCCGGTGACGGCCATCAACTTTTTGATATCGCGACGGGCCAGCAAATCGAGGTGATGCCGGCAGATGAGGATGGCAATGGCCTGGGCTTCGGTACGCGGTAAGGCCTTGAGTTGAAGGATGAGGCAGTCAGACAGATTCGCCGCCCCCACGCCAATGGGCTCCAGGCTTTGCAGCCAACCCAGGCCGCAGCGCAGGCGGGACAGCACCTCGTCTCGCGTGTCTTCGTCGGCGTCTTCAGGCAGGAGGCTGACGGCGATGTCTTCGAGGGGATCGGCGAGGTAGCCATCTTCGTTGAGGGATTCGATCAGGATCTCGACCACGGCCATGTCGGCCTCGCTGAGGCGCGTGCCAATGAGTTGCTGCCTGAGATGGTCTTGGAGACTGATGGCGACGCTGTTGCGCTCAAGCGGGTCGAAATCGTCGTCATCGCCTTGGCGGCCAGGGGTCTCGCGGATGCCGTCAAAGTCATCACGCTCGGTGCCGTTTTCCCAGTCGTCGCGCTCGGTGGCGCCAGATTCAATGGCATCCAGCCCGCCGCTCGAGTCGGCTTCAGGGGCATCGCCACCTGACCCTTCGGATTCGCTGCTTTGCCGTTCATTGCGCTGGCGCTCGAACTCGAGGCTGGCGGCTGTTTCAAGCGAAGCGAATTCGTCGTCGTGCTCGAGAAACGGATTTTGTTCGAGCATCTGCTCGACTTCCTGGTGCAACTCAAGCGTCGACAGTTGCAGCAAACGAATGGACTGCTGCAACTGCGGTGTGAGCGCAAGGTGCTGGGACAGCCGGAACTGCAAAGATGGCTTCATGGCTGCCTGCTGCGCTTACATGCGGAAATGTTCGCCCAGATAGACCTTGCGGACTTCGGCGTTGTTGATGATCTCGGCAGGACGGCCTTCGGCGAGCACACGACCTTCGCTGATGATGTAAGCGCGGTCGCAGATGCCCAGGGTCTCGCGCACGTTGTGATCGGTGATGAGCACCCCGATGCCACGCGACTTGAGGAAGCCGATGATGCGCTGGATCTCAATCACGGCGATGGGATCAACACCCGCAAAGGGCTCATCCAGCAAGATGAAGCGCGGCTGCGTGGCCAGGGCTCGTGCGATCTCGACACGGCGGCGTTCACCGCCCGACAAGGCCAAAGACGGGCTGGTGCGCAGTTTGTCGATGCTGAGGTCTTGCAGCAAGGCATCGAGCCGTTCGTTGATGACGGCTTCTGACAGGCGCTTGCCTCGCTCGTCATATTGCAGTTCGAGCACAGCCCGGATGTTGTCTTCGACATTCAGCTGCCGAAAGATCGACGCCTCCTGAGGCAGATAGCTCAAACCCCGACGGGAGCGCTCGTGGATGGGCAGGCGCTCGACGCGCTCGCCGTCGATGTCGATGCGACCGGCGTCGGCAGGCACCAAGCCCACGATCATGTAAAAGCTGGTGGTCTTGCCAGCCCCGTTCGGCCCCAGCAGGCCCACGACCTCGCCCGCGCCCACGGCCACGTGGACGTCATGGACGACCGTTCGGGCACCATAGCGCTTTTTTAGGCCCTCGGCGCGAAGCATGCTGACCGGCTCGTTGGACACCTCACTCATGGACGAGCCCCTTCAACCGGCTTGGAAGCGGATGCCTCGGCCGAACGAGGCGTGATCACGCCACGCACCCGCCCCCCCGAGGAGGCCCCACCCGAGCCAGCGCCACCCAAAACCTGGAAGACCGAGGTTTTGTTGTCGTACACGATGACCTGCCCCCCCACCTCGTCGGATACCTTGGTGCCACGCAGCCGGCGCATCACCGCATTACCAGTGAAGCGCACGGTGTCAGCCCGACCGTCGTAGTCGACCCGCTCGGCTTCGCCTTCGATGAATTCATCCAAACCGTCGCGCTGTTGACGGAAGTAGGCCTTGCCCCCTTTGCCACCGAAAGCCGACGCGGACTGGCTGCCATCAGGGTTTTGGCGAATTTCGACCCGATCAGAGCGGACCACCATCGTGCCCTTCGTGATTTCGACGTTGCCGCTGAGGATGTTGAGCTTTTGAGCCTCCTCGACGCGAGCCGAATCCGCCGCGAACGTCAAGGGCTCATCCTTGTCGGCGGTCACCGCGTGTGCGCCGCCAATCCAGCCCGCGACCCCCAGCAGGAGGGCGACCCAGGGTCGCCCCTTCAGCCTGAAAGCAGGGCGAGGAACCTTAAAAAGCCGAAATCGGGGGAAAACGATCATCATGAGAGGCACGAAATTTGCATTGATTCTAGCCATGCCCGAGCATACATGCTCGCACCCGTCGCGTGACTTCCGCACTGCATCGATCGAAAACAAAAAACGGGGCCTGCGCCCCGTTGTCTGCTGCTGACAGTGCTTGACCGTAGCTTATTTGGCCCGGCGTGACTTGTTGATCAGATAGTCGACGGTGGCCAGGGTATTCACTTCGTTGCCATTGAGGCCCACATTGGTGAAATACCAGCCGGCCACGCCCATGGCGGGCACGCCGTCGATCTTGTAGGCATCCGCCAGGGCACGCGCCTGGTTGCACTTGGTCTGCACGCCAAACGAATTCATGGTGTCCATGAACTTGTTGGCGTCGATGCCTTGCTTGGCGATGAAGTCGCGAATCAGTTCGGGCTTGTCGAGCTTGAGTTGGTCTTCGTGGATCGCGTGGAAGATTTTGGTGTGCAGGGTGGACACCAAGCCCAGGGCTTCGACTGCGAAGTACAAGCGCTGATGGATGCCGAAGGGATTTTCACGGAAAGCCACCGGCACGCGACGGAAATAGACATCGGCAGGCAGTTTGCCGACCCAGGGCTCCAGATAGGGCTCGAAGTGGTTGCAATGGGGGCAGCCGTACCAGAAAAATTCAATCACTTCGACTTTGCCGGCGGGGGCCGAAGTCGGCGCCCGCTGAGACAACCGGACGTAGTTGGTGCCTTCGACCGGCGTGCCTTGTGCCAACGCCAGACCGGGGGAGGCCAGAGCCAAACCCATGGCCCCCAAGGTCTGGATCGAGAAATCACGGCGATTCATTGCGTTTCCTTTGTCACTGTTTACTTTTGCACCCTGACCAGAGCGGAGCCCACACCGGCGGCATTGAGTTTGGTTCGGACGTCATCAGCCTGCTCTCGCTGCGCGAAGGGGCCGATGCGCACCCGGTACATGGTGCGCCCGTTGACTTCGCGTTCGACCACTTTGGGCTCGAGCCCCATCATGGCTAGCTTGGCACGCTGCTGCTCGGCCTCGGCCTGGCTGCCATAGGCACCTGCCTGAACCAAGTAGTTGAACGCATCAGGTGCGCTGGCGGTGGACACAGGCTCGCCAGCCAGAATGGCCGCCGGATTGCGCGCACTGGAGGCGGCAGCGCCCGCCGTTTTGGCCGCGGCACTCGAAGCAGCCGAAGCTGGGGAGGCAGGCGCCACCGGCATTTCGATATCCGATGCAGCAGAAGCCTGAGATTGAACCGGCTGCACCACAGGCTTGGGCTTGGCCGGGTTATTGCCGTAAAGCGGGCTGTTGGGATCCCAGTTCTTGTTCTTGGCAGCCTCGGCGGCGTCCTGCTCGGCCGTGCGCTGGGGCACCTTGTCAACGAAGGGCAGCGGCACCTTGGTGATGTAGAGCGCGACACCCAGGGCCATGGCCAGGCCGATCAACAGACCGACGATGAGCCCCAAGAAAAAACCACCACGTTGGGATTTCATGCTGAAAAACCTTTTGATTACATCTTCTCAGGTGCGCGGACACCCAAGATAGACAGGCCGTTGCGTAGCACCTGCGCGGTGGCCGACAGCAGTGCCACGCGAGCCCGGCTGAGTTCGACCTCATCCACGAGGAAACGTTCCGCAGCGTAATAGCTGTGGAAGGCGCTGGCCAGATCCCGCAGATAAAACGCAACATCGTGAGGCGCCAGCGTTTGCGCCGCCAGCGACAGCATCCCCGGGAATTCGGCCAGTTTGGTCATCAGGGCCAGTTC
The DNA here is from genome assembly GCA_028864885.1 of Burkholderiales bacterium. Taxonomy (GTDB): domain Bacteria; phylum Pseudomonadota; class Gammaproteobacteria; order Burkholderiales; family Burkholderiaceae_C; genus Aquabacterium. Next base: position 7,927 of record JAGWLR010000076.1, read on the forward strand.
GGTGTCGGCCGTCAGACGACTCAGGTCGGCCTGACCAATCGCATTCAAGTCGCCACCTTTTTCAGCGTATTGCGCGCGCACCGAATGGATCCGGGCATGGGCGTACTGAACGTAGAACACGGGGTTCTCGTCGTTTTGCTTGAGCGCGAGATCGACATCGAAGGTGAACTCGGTGTCGGCCTTGCGGCTGATCAGGAAGAAGCGGACGGCGTCTTTGCTGGTCCACTCGATCAGATCACGCAGGGTGACGTAGCTGCCAGCGCGCTTGGAGATTTTGACCTCCTCGCCATTGCGCATCACGGTCACCATCTTGTGCAGCACGTAGTCCGGCCAGCCCTGAGGGATGCCCACGCCTGCAGCTTGCAAGCCAGCGCGCACGCGAGCGATGGTGCCGTGGTGATCCGAGCCCTGGATGTTGACGACCTGCTCGAAGCCACGTTCCCACTTGGCGATGTGATAGGCCACGTCGGGCACGAAGTAGGTGTAGCCGCCATCGGTCTTGCGCATGACGCGGTCTTTGTCGTCACCGTAGTCGGTAGAGCGCAGCCACAGGGCGCCGCCTTCCTCATACGTCTTGCCGGCATCGATCAGCTTCTGAACCGTGCGCTCCACCCGGCCGTCGGTGTAGAGGCTGGACTCCAGGTAGTAGTTATCGAAGCGAACACCAAAGGCCTTCAGGTCCAGATCCTGCTCGTGACGCAGGTAAGCCACGGCAAATTGGCGGATGCCGTCGATGTCTTCCGGGTCACCTGAGGCGGTGAACTCACGGTCGTCGGCCTTGACGGTCTGCCTGGCCAGGAAATCGGCAGCGATGTCGGCGATGTAGTCGCCGTTGTACGCGGATTCGGGCCAGTGCTCGTCGCCCGGCTTGAGGCCCTTGATGCGGGCATGGGTCGACCAAGCCAGCGTGCTGATCTGGACACCGGCGTCGTTGTAATAGAACTCGCGGGTGACGGACTGGCCTTGCGTCTCGAACAGATTGCACAGGGCATCGCCCAGGGCCCCCTGACGGCCGTGGCCGACGTGCAGCGGCCCGGTCGGATTGGCCGACACGAACTCAACCAGCACTTTTTTGCCGGTGGGCGCCTGCCAACCAAACTTCTCGCCAGCGGACAAGACGTCGGTCACAATGGATTGCTTGGCCTCGGGCTTGAGGCGCAGATTGATGAAGCCCGGCCCCGCGATCTCGATGGCAGACACCCATTGGGCCACCGCGGCCTGAGCTTGGAGCGCTGCGACCAACGCCGTGGCCAGTTCTCGGGGATTTTTTTTGAGCGGCTTGGCGAGCTGCATGGCCGCAGTGACGGCCAAGTCACCGTGGGCCGCCTGCTTGGGCGCCTCGAAGACGGGGGTAAAAGTCGCTGGGGCTTCGGGCGCCACGTGGCGCAGGGCATCACCCAGGGCGGAGAGGAGGGCACGCTTGGCTTGAATCATGCCGGGATTCTACGAGGGTACGCGCTGCCAAGAAATGCACAGTTGCTTCGGCGCTTTTCCAGACACAGAAACTTGTCACCCCATGGAAAGATGGCAAGAATTCACACAAATGGGCAGGCATGGACGGCATTGACATCGACCTCGATGCGGGAATGATCGGCAAGTACCGCGTCATCAAGCGACTGGGCGAAGGCGCAACCAGCGAGGTTTTCCTTTGCCGGGACGACTTCAATGAGCGCGATGTCGCCATCAAACGCGTGCGCGCCGCCGCGCTGGGCGATGCGGTCGACGGCCCGGTGTATGCCCGATTCTTTGCCGCCGAGGCCGCCTTGGTGGGCCGCCTGCAGCACCCGAACGTGGTGCAGATCTTTGATGCGGTGCCCGACCCGACCTCGCCCTATGTGGTGATGGAGTACGTGCCCGGCACGACGCTGCGCAGCTATTGCCGAGCCGATCACCTCCTGCCGCTGGAGCTGGTGGTGGAAATCGGCTTCAAGTGCGCGATGGCCTTGGGCTACGTGTATCGGCAGGGATTGATCCACCGAGACGTGAAGCCCGCCAACATCATGGCGATCACCAACGCCGCCGGCGTGGTCACCGACATCAAGATCACCGACTTTGGCAGCGCCTTGAACATGACGGCCGAGTCCACCCAGATTCACCAGGTCGGATCGCTGGCCTACATGTCACCCGAGCAGCTGGATGGCCAAGTGCTGGACTGCCGTGCCGACATCTACGCGCTGGGCGCCGTGCTGTATCACCTGATTGCAGGACGCCCGCCGTTCGATGCGCCGTCGCAAGCGGTGATGATGAACCAGATCTACAACCAGGCCCCGACGCCGTTGGCCGGCTTGCGTTCTGGGGTCAACGAGGCGGTGGATGAGGTGGTGCTGAAAGCACTGGCCAAAGATCCGAAAGACCGCTATCCGAACTGGGATGCATTTGCGCAGGCCCTGTCCGGGCTGATCGCTGACCACAAGGTACCGCGCGGACACATCCAGGGCGTTTTGGATTCGGAACGTTTCAACCTGCTTCGCTCGCTGGACTTCTTTGGCTCCTTCGGCGATGTCGAACTGTGGGAAGTCGTGCATCGGGCCAAGTGGCAACGCTTCCCCTTTGGTCATGCGCTGTATCGGCGCGGCGAAGAAGGTCGAACCTTTCACATCATTGCCCAAGGCAGCGTCGAGGTGTATCGCAACAACAAACGCGTGGCTTTGCTGGGCGCCGGCACGTCGGTGGGCGAAATGGCTTATCTGGCTCCGAGCCCGGAGTTGCGTCGACACAGCACGGACGTGGTCGTGGCGGAAACCGCGACCACGATTTCGTTCACACCAGAAGCCATGCAGCAACTCAGCCCCACCGGCAGGCACCTGTTCGACGAAGCGTTCATCCGCGTGCTGGTGCGCCGACTGCATGCGGCCCACGAAGCGCTGGCCCATCCACGCCGCATCATGTGACCCGGCAACGACATCGGTCGCCTTTGTCATCCAAATTCAGCGACATTGCGTTAAGGTCCACCACGTGGGCCTGCTTTCGGGTTCACGCAATCAACCGAATTGAAGGAGCTTGACATGCGCGCTGTGATCGCAACCCTGACCTTGGCTTTGATGGCCACGCTGGCCCACGCTGGCGACGCCGCTTGTGACGCCAAAGCCGCCGAGAAGAAACTGGCCGGCGCGGCCAAGACGAGCTTTCTGAAGAAGTGTGAGCGCGACGCTGTCGCCGCCTCGGCCAAAGACACCTGCATGACCCAGGCTGCCGACAAGAAGCTCAAGGGCGCGGCCAAGAACAGCTTCGTCAAGAAGTGCGAGAAGGACGCATCTGCCGCAGCCCCTGCCGCGAGCAAGTGATCAGCCAATGAAGTCAGACCCGAGGGAAGCGGACACTGAACGTGGTGCCTTGTCCCTCGGTGCTCACAACCTGGATCGAACCACCCATGGCTTCGACCAGCTGCTTGGAAATGACCAAGCCCAGGCCGGTTCCAGACACGTCATGCATTTTTTCAGCCCCTAAACGGTTGAAGGGCTGATACAAATTGGCCAACTGGTCCGCTGACATGCCCCGCCCCGTGTCTTGAACGGTGACGAGGACATCTTGCCCGGCCGCCTGCACCCGCAGTTCAACCCGGCCCCCTTCGCGGTTGTATTTGATGGCGTTGCTGATGAGGTTGAGGAAGACCTGTCGCATGCGGGTGGCATCGCCGCACACCCAGGCGGCCGTCAAGTCGGCATGAAGCGTGACCTCGATGTGGTGTTGGTCAGCCAACTGCTCGGTCAGGGTCTGGCAACGACGCACCAGGTCGGACAAGTCGATCGACTCGCGCGACAGATTCAGTTGCCCCGCTTCGATGCGCGACAAATCCAGCACCTCTTCCACCAAAGCAAGCAGGTGCTCGCCTGCGTCCTGGATGAAGCGATTCATTTCCAGCACCTTGGGTTGGCTCTGCAGGGCTGGCATCAGCTGCACCAGTTGTGCAAAGCCCAGGATCGCATTGAGGGGAGTGCGCAACTCGTGGCTCATGCGGGCCAGGAATTCGGTCTTGGCCCGACTGGCGATGTCTGCGGCGTCTTTGGCCGCCAGTAACTCGGTCTGCTTGAGTTGGTCGCGCAAGTCTCGTAGGAACAGATTCACCGTTCTGACCCCTTCCGCGCTGGACTGCACCACCGCCGACACGTCACAGGGAACGGGGCTCTCGCCAGAGATCGACACGTGAAGCTTGAGGTGCACGTCTTGGCGAGCCAAAAGGCGATCGAACCAGGCCGGATCATCGTCTGCCAGCAAGTCCTGAACAACTTGTCCTTGCAATGCCTCCGCAGACCGATTGAACAGTCGGCAAGCCGAGGGATTGACCAGGAGGACTCGGCCATCCTCATGCACACGCATGATGCCGTGCAAGCTACCCATGAACAGGCCCCGCATCTCGGCTTCACTCATGGCCAGACGATGCACCTGCTGATCTAGGGCATCGAGCATCAGATTGAACTGCGTGGCCACAGCATCGATTTCTGCCGGCCCGGAAATGGTGGCCCGCACGCTCAGATCCCCCGCTGCGATCTGCCCTGCCACCCGCTGCAATTCGCTGATCGGCCGCACAATCTGGCGCTGCAGAATGAGGGCGCCCCATAAAACCAAAACCATCACGGCCAGGCCGATCGAGAAGATCTGGATGGCCTCCAGGCGGACCTCACCCAACACAGAATCAGAGCTCACCCCCGCGATGGCGAACCAGGGCGTCGACTCAATGGGCACAAAGCCATAGATGCGTTCAACCCCTTCGGACGAGCGCGCCACCCGGGATCCACGCTGCCCTTCGACCACGGCCCGAACGATCTCGGAGGACGCCAACAAGTTGCGCCCGATGAACTTTTCGGGTTGCAAGGACCTCGTCACCATGGTCCCCCGCTGATCGATCACGGCCAGCACCGTGTTGTCACTGATCTTGTCGGTGCCCAGCAGCTTGAATTTCAGCAGATCCAAGGGCAGCTGGAGCGAGCCTGTCATCCGCCCTTGGGCGTCTCGAACCGGCGTCGCAAGCATGGCCACCTGGCGCCCGCTAACTGGCCCCACGAAAGGCTCACTGACCAAAAAGCGCTGCTCCTTGAGCATGCGGGGGAACCACGGCGTGCCTCTGACCGATACTGGCTTGCCAACTGGCAAGGGAATGGACGAGCAGACAACGTCGCCTTTCAAATTGACCAGATTGAAGTTGGCAAACAGAGGGTTGATCGACAAGGCCTCTGCGAAAACCGGGTCACAGGCCGCCCCCGGCTGGTAAGCGCGAATGCCTGGGCGTTGAGACAAGGTCGTCAGCAACCGCTGTGCTTGACGAACCACCCCTTCGACATGATCTGCTGTGATCTGCGCCAGATTCAAAGATTGCTGCTCGGCCTGCGCCAAGGCTCGCTGATACCCACGGTATCCGGTGTAGAGCAACAACAAGGACAGCGGCAGCAGCACCACCAGCAGCAGCCATTGCAGCAAACGCCGAATCGATCGATGTCGGTCAGGCATGAGGACGTTCCGGCGGTTCAGATCACCCCGCGCGCCAGCAAGGTCGCGGCCAGGGGGATCAGCACAAGCAAATGGGCTTCGACCATGATGTAGCGACGCACGGTTCGGATCTCAGCCTCGGACGGCAGGGAGCCATCGGCATCCAACTGGCGTCGCCAGCGCAGAAAACTCATGGTCGGTTTGATCGAGATGAGACCGATGATCACAAACAAGGTCAACTTGAGGTGCAGCAGCGGCTGGTGCCAGTACCAGCCCATGCCCTTGATGCCCCAGTAGGTCCGGGCCAGCCCGCTCAGCAGCACGGCCACGGCCGCCAGCAAATAGATCAGGTCGAGACGCACCAGTCGCCGCACCACGGCCGCATTCATCCACTCGGCTCGACACAGGGCCGCCTCACTGGTCATGAACACGATGACACTGAAGATGGCGATGAAATGCGCATACGCCAACAACGATTCGAGCAGCATGCAAAAAACTCCGAGTGCGATCAGAACAGACTCTTGCAGTGTCTCCCAAAAAACCAAGGGCTCAGGGGACGGCGCGCCAATATGTGGGATCCCCATAGGCTTGCTTGACGAAGTCGATCCACAAACGCAGGCGCAAAGGCAGGTGCTTGCGTTGGGCAAACACGGCGTAGATGCCGTTAGGCGGCGCGATGTAATCGTCGAGCACACTCTGGAGCTTGCCGGCTCGGACATCGGCCTCCACCTCCCACAGTGAGCGCCAGGCCAGTCCCAGCCCTTCCAGGCACCAAGCGTGCAAGACCTGTCCATCGGAGCAATCCAGGCGTGCCGGTGGGCGCACATAGGTCGGTTGCCCGTCAACCGTGAACGCCCACCCGCGCGTCTGGCTGGCCTCTGAGCTCAGGATCAGGCATTCGTGCTGCGTGATGTCTTGCGGATGCGCCGGCCACCCTCGTCGCGCCAGATAGGCGGGACTGGCGACGCACAGCCGTCGGTTGTCTGCCAGGCGGACACTGACCAGGCTGGAGTCAGGCAAATCGCCGACCCGAATGGCGCAGTCAAATCCCTCGTTGACCAAATCGACCACCCGATCTGACAGATTCAAGGAAATCGACACCTCGGGGTGCTCGGCCAGGAAGCGCGGCACCAGGGGCGCCACATGCCGCCGCCCAAAGCCGGCCGGCGCCGTGATGCGCAGGTGGCCGCTGGCCTTGACTCCGCCAGCGCTGACACTGGCCTCGGCATTGGCCAAGTCCACCAACAGGCGCTGCGCGTCTTCCAAAAAGGCGCTGCCTTCATGCGTCAGGCTGATGCGTCGGGTGGTGCGCACCAGCAATTTGACGCCCAGCCGTTCCTCCAAGGCGTCAATGCGGCGCCCAATCACCGCAGGCGCAATGCCTTCTGCCAGGGCGGCGGCCGTGAGGCTGCCTTTTGTCGCCACCGCCACAAAGGTCTCAATCTGTTTGAGTCGGTCCATGCATCCTCGCCATCGTTGTTGTGCGGGCTAAGGTCCTGGCAGGCCCAGCGTGATCGAACGATCTTGAGTGCCACCCGCCGTGAGCACAATCCGGGCTCAACCGGAGGGGACTTCCACCTTGGCCCCCTCGCGGCCTATCATTCGGGCATCCATCGCCGCCCCGCATACGGTGCTCACTTTTGCATAAAAGTCATGAATCCATGAATTTTTGAGCTGGTAATAGATTGATTGGTATCGAATAAACTGACGATCTTGAAATGGGGCGTGCTCTGCGCACAGTCTGTGCCCCGCGATTTCTCCCGTTTTTGCAATCCCCTGACGAGGTTTCCATGACCGCACGCACCCCCATCCACAGCCTGCAAGTGGCCACCGAGCTGTATCGCTTTGTCGAAGACAAGGTGCTGCCCGGCACCGGCATCGACAGCGCCAAGTTCTGGGCTGGTTTCGATCAGATCGTCAACGATCTCGCCCCCAAGAACGCCGCTCTGCTGGCCGAACGTGACCGCATCCAGACTGAAATGGATGCCTGGCACACCGCCAACCCCGGCCCGATCAAGAACATGGCCGCCTACAAAGCCCATCTGGAAAAGATCGGCTATGTGGTGCCCGTGCCCGCTGGCGTGAAAGCCACCACCACCAACGTCGATGCTGAACTGGCCATCCAAGCCGGCCCGCAACTGGTGGTGCCCATCCTCAACGCCCGTTACGCCCTGAACGCTGCCAACGCGCGTTGGGGCAGCCTGTACGACGCGCTGTATGGCACCGATGCCATCCCCGAGACTGATGGCGCCGACAAGGGCCAGGGCTACAACCCCGTTCGTGGCGCCAAGGTGATCGCCTGGGCCCGCAACTTCCTGGATCAATCTGCGCCGCTGGAAGGCGCTTCGCACCGTGAAGCTACTGGCTACAGCGTGCAAGGCGGCAAGCTGGTCGTGGCCCTGACCAACGGCAAGACCACAGGTCTGCAGAACCCCGACCAATTCGTCGGCTACCAAGGCGATGCAGCCACGCCCAAGAGCGTGCTGCTGGTGAACAACGGCTTGCACATCGACATCCAGATCGACCGCAACACCAACATCGGCAAGACCGATGCCGCTGGCGTATCCGACCTGGTGCTGGAAGCCGCCGTGTCGACCATTCTGGACCTGGAAGACTCCGTCGCCGCCGTGGACGCCGAAGACAAGGTGCTGGGCTACAGCAACTGGCTGGGCATCCAGCTGGGCACCCTGTCCGAAGAAGTGGCCAAGGGCGGCAAGACCTTCACCCGTACCCTGAACGGCGACCGCGTGTACACCGGCCCGAACGGCGGCGAAGTCAAGCTGCATGGTCGTTCGCTGATGTTCGTGCGAAACGTCGGCCACCTGATGACCAACCCCGCCATCCTGTGGGGCGTGGATTCGGAAGGAAAGGGCAAAGAGATCCCTGAAGGCATCATGGACGCGGTGATCACCACCACCATCGCCCTGCACGACCTGAAGGGCCACGGCAAGATCAATGGCCAGCCGATCCGTAACTCGCGCACGGGTTCGGTCTACATCGTGAAGCCCAAGATGCACGGCCCGGCCGAAGTGGCCTTCGCCGCTGAACTGTTCGGCCGCGTGGAGCAATTGCTGGGCCTGCCCGACAGCACCGTCAAGCTGGGCATCATGGACGAAGAGCGTCGCACCAGTGCCAACCTGCAAGCCTGTATCGCCGCAGCCGCCAGCCGCGTGGCCTTCATCAACACCGGCTTCCTGGACCGCAC
>JAGWLR010000160.1 GCA_028864885.1 Burkholderiales bacterium
TGTCGGATTCGAACTGACGACCTACCGCTTACAAGGCGGTTGCTCTACCAACTGAGCTAAGCCGGCGACCTGAACTTCGAATTCTACACCGACTTTTTACTTAATACGCCGCAAGGTGGGGCGCCCGTTGCTTGGCGGCGGCACTTCCGGAGGGCCAGACTCGTCATCAGAGGCAACTGGTGCAGGTGCTTCCGACTCGTCCGTCGATGTGCTGTCGGCCGCCTTCGTGCCGCGAGCAATACGCAAACCGGCGCGCGCATCTGCGCCACTTTGCCCTTCGCCGTGCAAGGCCGTGACCTGCGCAGAGGCGGAAGGGTCGGCGTCGTCGTCTGCGGTCGCGATCACGGCCGGCACCGGGAAGGCCATGCCTTGCCCGTTTTCCCGCGCATAGATCGCGATGACGTGATCCACCGGCACCACAATCTCACGGGCCACGCCGCCAAAGCGAGCCTTGAACTGAACAAAATCATTGCCCAACTGCAGCTGGCTGGTCGCCTCAAAGCTGACATTGAGAACGATCTCGTTGTTCTTGACGTACTCCTGGGGAACCTGAACCGTGCGGTCCACATAAACCGCCAGGTAGGGCGTGAACCCATTGTCTGTACACCAGTCATGCAGGGCACGAATGAGGTACGGACGGGTGGAACTGCCTTGGCTGTCTTGTTCAGTGGACATGGTCATCTGTGCCGGATCCGATCACTTACTTGCGCATCACTTTTTCAGACGGCGTCAACGCTTCGATGTAAGCGGGACGCGAGAAGATGCGCTCAGCATACTTCAACAATGGCAAGGCATTTTTCGACAGGTCGATTCCGTAGTAATCCAGACGCCAGAGCAAGGGGGCAATGGCCACGTCCAGCATCGAGAAATCATCCCCCAGCATGTACTTGTTCTTCAAGAAGATGGGAGCGAGCTGGGTCAGACGATCACGGATTTGCGAGCGTGCCTTTTCCAGTTGCTTGTCGTTGGCTTTGACGCCACCACGGCCTTCCAGCGTGTTCACGTGGGCAAACAATTCCTTCTCGAAATTCAGCAGGAACAAACGCACACGTGCACGGGCCACAGGATCCCCAGGCATCAATTGAGGATGCGGGAAACGCTCGTCAATGTACTCATTGATGATGTGAGATTCGTACAGGATCAGATCGCGTTCAACGAGGATCGGCACCTCGTTGTAAGGATTCATCAAGGCGATGTCTTCGGGCTTGGCAAAGATGTCGACGTCACGGATTTCAAAATCCATGCCTTTTTCAAACAGCACGAAACGGCAACGATGCGAGTAAGGGCAAGTCGTTCCGGAGTAAAGCACCATCATTGGGGTGGACTCCTCAGTCAAAAAAACAAATAGGTATCAGGTACCAGAAAACAACGAAGCGCAGCGCCCACTTGTGAGGGGGACACTGCGCTGGAGACGCCTCGCTGCCGAACAGCGACGACGTCAGCGATTACTTCACGTCTTTCCAGTAGGCCGCATTCAAACGCCAGGCGATGAAGAAAAAGCCCGCCAGGTAGATCAGGACACCAACCCCCAGACGGACACGCTGAGTTTGCATCGGCTCGGACATCCATTGTAAGTAGGCGACCAGGTCAGCGACATTGCTGTCGAATTCCTGAGGCGACATTTTGCCAGGGGTGAGTTGCTCAAAGCCCTCAAACTCCAATTCCTTCTTGGCAGGATCATGCGGATCGGCCTGCTCGACAAACTTGGCCGCACGCTGGCCCTGCAATTCCCACAGCACGTTGGGCATGCCCACGTTGGGGAAGACCAGGTTGTTCCAACCGGTCGGACGGGTGTCGTCACGGTAGAAACTGCGCAGGTAAGTGTAGAGGTAATCCGAGCCCGTGCCGCTGTGGCTGGCTTTTGCACGAGCCATCAAGGTCAAATCAGGAGGCACCGCACCGAACCACGCTTTGGCGTCTTTCGGGTCGAGCGACACCTTCATCACTTCACCCACCTTGTCAGTGGGGAACAGCAGGTTGTCTTTGATCTGCTTATCCGTCAGACCGATGTCCTTCAAGCGATTGAAACGCATGTAAGCCGCGGAGTGACAGTTCAAGCAGTAATTGACAAACAGCTTGGCACCGTTCTGCAGGGCTGCGATGTCGTGGATGCGTTCCTTGGGGAACTTGTCCAGCACCAGATCGGTGTTCGCCTGTGCAGACGACACGAATGCCAATGCAGCCAGCAAAATAGCAAGAATTTTTTTCATGTGAGATTCTCCTGCTGGTGAGATCAGTGGGGCTTGAAAGTCACACGCTCAGGCACAGGCTTGAACGTTCCCACACGGCTCCACCAGGGCATCAGCACGAAGAAGCCAAAGTACAGCAGCGTACCGATTTGCGACACCAAGCCACCGATCTCTGACGGAGGCTGCACACCCAGATAACCCAGGATGCAGAAGTTGATCACAAAGACAGCATAAATGGCCTTATGCCAATCTGGGCGATACCGAATCGATTTGACCGGGCTGTTGTCCAACCAAGGCAAAAATCCCAAGATAACCACAGCGCCACCCATGACGAGCACACCCCAGAACTTAGCATCACAGCCGCTCAAAGCAGATACGCCGAGGAACTTGAATGCACCAAAGCCTATCAAGAACATCAACGAGACCCCAAGGATCACCAACTTTCCGACCGAGGAAAACTTACCCTTCAAGATTGACAACACCGCAGCCACGACAACGAGGACATTGAAAACCTGGAGCATGTCGTCCGTCGTCGCACGCAGCATCGAGTAGAACGGCGTGAAATACCACACCGGGGCAATGTGAGGTGGGGTCTTGAACGGATCAGCAGGAATGAAGTTGTTGTACTCCAGGAAGTAACCGCCGAACTCGGGCATGAAGAAGATCACGGACGAGAACACGATCAGGAAACCCACCACGCCGACGATGTCGTGCACCGAGTAGTACGGATGGAAGGGGATGCCGTCCAAGGGGTGACCATTTGCGTCCTTTGGACCTTGCTTGATTTCAACGCCATCGGGGTTGTTCGAGCCCACTTCGTGCAGCGCGATGATGTGAGCCACCACCAGACCCAGCAGGACCAGAGGCACGGCGATCACGTGCAGCGAGAAGAAGCGGTTCAAAGTGGCGTCACCCACCACATAGTCGCCGCGGATCAGGATGGCCA
>JAGWLR010000077.1 GCA_028864885.1 Burkholderiales bacterium
GCGCATAGCGAGGTTGTCACGCGTGATGCCAGCGTTATTGACCAGGATGTGCAAGCCGCCAAATTCTTTGAAGATTGAATCCAGAGCGGCATCAACGGCCGCAGCATCGGTGACGTTCAGCACCAGCCCGCGCGAGGCGCCAAAGCCTTGCAATGCCTCGGAAATGCCTTGCGCCCCCGACTCGGTTGTCGCTGTTCCCAGAACGGTCACGCCACGCTTGGCCAACTCCAGTGCAATGGCTCGGCCAATGCCTCGGCTGGCACCTGTCACGAGGGCAACCTGGGTATTCATTTCGGCGCTCATGCCAACAAACCTTTCACTTCAGCCAGCGAGGCTGGATCAAAAACCGTGCCTGTCACGAGCTCTGCGTCAATCCGCTTGACCATCCCGGCCAGGACCTTGCCGGGGCCACACTCGATCACATGAGTCAAACCGCGTGACTTGATTGCCTGGATGGTCTCCACCCAATGAACCGGCCCAAAAGCCTGCCGATACAAGGCATCACGCAAACCATCTGGTGAAGACACCTCAGCGACGTCGATGTTGTTGATGACGGGAATGAGCGGTGCGGCAAACGGCGTGGCCGCGAGCTTTTCGCGCAAGCGCTCAGCCGCTGGCTTCATCAAGCTGGAGTGAAACGGCGCGGACACCGGCAGAGGCAAGGCACGCTTGGCGCCAGCCGCCTTCAACAATTCGCAGGCTTTTTCGACGCCAGCCTTGGTGCCCGCAATCACGGTTTGCTTGGGGTCGTTGAAGTTGACCGCTTCGACCGCCTGACCCGTTTCAGATGCAGCCTGAGCACAGCCTGACTTGACTGCCTCTGCATCCATGCCCAGGATGGCGGCCATGCCGCCAACACCAACCGGCACGGCCTCTTGCATGGCCTGGGCACGGAAGCGCACCAATGGCAAGGCGTCTTTCAGCGTGAGCACGCCGGCGGCTACCAACGCGGTGTATTCACCCAGCGAATGGCCTGCCACAACAGCAGGCTGCAATCCGGTTTCAGCAAGCCAGGCACGCAAACACGCCACGCCTGCCGTCAACATAACCGGCTGGGTGTTGGTAGTGAGATCCAGCGATTCCTTCGGGCCTTCGGCGATCAGGTGGGCAATATCTTCGCCCAGCGCATCAGAGGCTTCAGCAAAGGTGTCACGAACCGCAGCGTGGCCCTCCCAGGCATTGAGCATGCCCACGGACTGCGAACCTTGGCCCGGAAACACAAACGCAAACGCTGTCATTTAGAAAAATCCTTCAATAGTCAACCAAAACCGCGCCCCACGTGAACCCGCCTCCAACGCCTTCCAACAACAAAGACTGACCACGCTGGATCAATCCGGATCGGACCGCATGGTCGAGTGCCAGAGGAATGGAGGCCGCAGACGTGTTCCCGTGTTGGTCAACCGTGGTGACCACACGCGAATTAGGCAATCTGAGTTTTCGGGCTGTGCCCTGCATGATGCGAATGTTCGCCTGATGAGGCACCAACCAATCAATGCTGTCTGGCGTGCGCCCAGCTTCGTCAAGGACTTCGTGCGCCACCTGATCCAGCACATTGACAGCCAGCTTGAACACCGCCTGACCGTCCATTTTAAGTGTGGGATCACCCAGGATCTCGCCTCCCTTGACGGTTCCCGGTGTACAGAGAATGTCTGCGTACTGCCCATCGGCATGCAGACGTGACGCCACGATACCTGGCTCGTCAGAGGCCTGAAGCACCACCGCACCCGCACCGTCGCCGAACAGGACGCATGTGGTCCGGTCTTTGAAGTCCAGAATGCGAGAAAACACCTCAGAGCCGATGACCAGGGCCCGCTTGACAGACCCTGCGCGAATCATGGCGTCAGCCACCGTCATCGCGTAGACGAAGCCTGAACACACGGCCTGTACGTCAAATGCCGGGCAGCCATGAACTCCCAGCTTTTTCTGGACAAGGCAAGCGGTGGAAGGAAACACCATGTCGGGCGTAGACGTGGCGCAGATGATCAGATCGATGTCGGCAGCGGAGCAATTGGCGGCCTCGATAGCCCTGATTGCCGCCTGCAAGCCCAGTTCGCTGGCTGTGACATCCGGATCGGCAAAATGGCGCGCCTCAATGCCCGTGCGCTCGACAATCCATTCATGGGATGTCTGAACACCACGGTCAGCCAGCCAGGCAACGAGATCCTCGTTACTCCAGCGTTTGGGAGGCAGGTAACTGCCAGTGCCTGCGATCCGGGAATAGATCGGAGAGGCGGAGCGGCTGGTGGGCTGCCCCGTTGCCTCGTGTCTTGATGACATGTGTGGGGAACCTGAATCCCCGACCTTTATGCAGCGCTGCTCTGGGCGTCCTGCGATGGCAGGCTTTCCAAGGTGGCAGCGATGCGGTCGTGAACCCGGTCTAGCAAACGATGACGGGCTGCATCATAAGCCCGATTCAAAGCGTGCTCAAACGCGAACGCGTCAGCCGATCCGTGACTTTTGAACACCAATCCGCGCAAACCCAGCAGCGCAGCACCGTTGTAGCGGCGGTGATCCACCCGCTTTTTGAAGTGATTCAGCACGGGCATGGCGACCAAGGCGACCAATTTAGTCAGGATATTTCGGGTGAATTCCTGCTTGATGAAATTGGCAAACATCGTGGCCAGGCCCTCAGCAGTCTTCAGTGCCACATTGCCCACGAAGCCGTCGCACACCACGATGTCGGACGTGCCTTTGAAGATGTCGTTGCCTTCGACGTTGCCGTAGAAGTTGATCAGCCCCCTGCTGTCGGCCGTCCTCAGCAACTCGCCAGCCTGCTTGATGACCTCGCTGCCTTTGATGACTTCTTCACCGATGTTGAGCAGGCCCACCGAGGGGTTGTCTTTGCCGTCGACTGCAGAGACCAGCGCGCTGCCCATGACCGCAAACTGCAGCAGGTGTTCTGCAGAGCAATCGACGTTGGCGCCGAGATCCAGCACCGTTGTGTAGCCATCGAGCTGGTTGGGCATCACGGTGGCGATCGCCGGGCGGTCAATGCCCTCGACCGTTTTGAGCAGATAGCGAGCCACCGCCATCAGGGCCCCGGTGTTGCCGGCAGACACGCAGGCATGAGCTACCGCGGGTTGCTCTGCGGTGGCTTTGACCTGGTTGATCGCCACGCGCATCGAGGAATCTTTCTTTTTGCGCAGCGCCACTTCAACGGAATCCTCCATGCTCACGACCTCAGAAGCGTGAACCAGGGTGACGCGCCCCCAGCCTTGGGCCGGAGCCAATGCCTCAGGCAACCCGACCAACACCAACTCCGCATCCGGATGCTTGTTCAGAAATGCTCGGCAGGCCGGCAAGGTGACGGCGGGGCCATGATCTCCCCCCATGCAATCAACAGACAATCGAACGGGTGAAACAGTGGCGAGAGATCCGGAAGCAGTCATGAAATGAAGCGCGAGAACACAGCGCGAAAGAATGAGGACCCAATGACAAAGGGGCTGGCGAACCGACGGATCGGTTGGTCCAGCCCTCTTGGTCGGCTTGCCTGACCTGAGAACACTCAGGCCGTGGACGCTTTATGCGTCAGCCTTGGTCTTGAGCACCTTGCGACCACGGTAGAAACCGGTGGGGCTGATGTGGTGACGCAGGTGCACTTCACCGGTGGTGGACTCGACGGCGGTGCCGGGAGTGTTCAAACCGTTGTGCGAACGGTGCATGCCACGCTTGGAGGGCGATTTTTTGTTTTGCTGAACGGCCATGATGACTCCGAAAGCCGGGCCCAAGGCCCGTTTGGTTTGTCAGACCACACCGTTGCCAGCCCGCACCACCTTTGACAAGGTGACTTGAAACCAGCCGCTTGCAGTCCGCAAGTGTTAAAAATTGCTCGATATTGACCCGAGCCAACCCGAATCTATCCGGCTATACCCGGAAAACTCGAAATTCTAGCACGGCAATCTGATTTGATTCAAATGTCGAATCAGGTTTGATTCTTTTTCAAGGCGGCCAGGGCGGCAAATGGATGAGGTTTACCCCCCTCTTGTTCACCCGATGCAGGCGCCTGATCTGACTCGAGCGCATCTGGCGAGCGCATGTGGCGCGTCACATCGGTGGGGCATTCTTCGTGCCGCGGCACCAGCGGTTGCGCCATGATCAATTCGTCTTCCAGCAACTCAGGCAGGTCAAACGCACGGCTGAGTGCCAGCACATCGTCCTCCGAGTCGGCATCGAGATTGGCCGCGGCCGCTTCGTCCTCCACAAAACGGATGGACCGCGCCACCTCGATCGGCAGTTCAACCGCATGCAGGCAACGCTGGCATTCCCAGGGGAAAGTGCCGCGCACTTCGATGTCCAGCCAGCGCTGGGGATGACCCACGCGCTGTGGGACCAGGCGCCCCTGCACGCGCCATTGAACAGGCGGCAGCGTGCTCAGATCGGCCTCGGCAAACAGTCCTTCGCCCAAGCGCTTGAGGCTGGCAACGGCAAGATGACCTTCAAGCACCTCACCCGAATCAATGAAGGCCCCCACATCCAGTTTTTGGGGCACAAAGCTACGTGGTTTCATGCCCTCAAGTGTAGATCGACACCCAAGCCCGACGACAATGTGCACATGGCCAACGTAGAAAAACCCGCCCACACACTGGTGTTGGGATCGACCTCACCGTACCGTAAGGAGTTGCTCAGCCGCTTGCGCATCCCCTTCATCTGCCAGTCGCCCCGGGTGGACGAAAGCCCGCTGCCCGAAGAGCGCCCCGCAGAAATGGCTCAGCGGCTGGCATTGGCCAAAGCACGCGACGTAGCGCAACAATTGACCCAGCAGTCACCGAACCCCATCTGGGTCATCGGATCAGATCAGGTGGCCGATCTGAACGGCGAGCCCATCGGGAAGCCCGGAGACCACCCTCGTGCAATGGCACAACTGCGCCGGATGAGAGGGAAAACCGTGCTGTTTCACACTGCCGTGGCGGTTTGCCATCCGTCCAGCCAATTTGAGCGGGTCGAAACGTCGGTGGTCAAGGTGAGCATGCGCCCAGACCTGAGTGATGCCGAACTCGATCAATATCTGCGACTGGAACAGCCCTATGACTGCGCCGGCAGCGCCAAAGTCGAGTCACTCGGCATTGCCCTGTTGGACCGGGTAGAGTCAGACGACCCTACTGCGCTGATCGGCTTGCCCCTGATTTTGACGATCAGCTTGTTGCGAGTTGCTGGTTTTCCTTTTTTTGACGCCATCGTTTCATGACCGACTTTGCTGATCAACCTCGCGGCTGCCTCTACCTTGTCCCCAACACCCTGGACCTGGGCTGCGTCGGTGGCGAAGGCCAACCACCCGTCCCGGATCTGGGCAGTGTCTTGCCGCTGGGGGTACTGCAAACAGCCGCCCGCCTGAAGCACTGGATTTGTGAAAACGCCAAAACCACGAGAGCTTTTCTCAAGCGCGTGAATGACACCGCCCCCCTGAGGACGCCGCTGCAGGAACTCGACATCCAGGTACTGCCCCGCCCAGGAAAAGGCCATCAAGGACATGCCAAGACTCAGCATCAGCAGGAACAGGCCGCAATCCAAGCGCTCTTGGGGCCAGCATTAGCCGGGCACGATGTCGGGTTGATTTCAGAGGCAGGGTTGCCAGGAGTCGCAGACCCAGGTGCTGCGGTGGTGTTGGCGGCTCACCGGGCAGGCATCACCGTCATCCCGCTATCGGGCCCGAGCTCGATTGTGTTGGGTTTGGCCGCCAGCGGGCTTTATGGCCAGAGCTTTGCGTTTTTAGGCTACCTGCCGACCGAAGCGACGCAACGCAGCCATCGCATCAAAGAGCTGGAACAGCTGTCGCGAAAAGCCAGACAAACTCAACTCGTGATCGAAACCCCCTATCGCAACAATGCGCTGTGGGAGGCGCTGCTAAGCCAACTGCAGCCGGACACCTTGCTGAGCGTGAGTTGTGGCTTGACCTTGGTGAACGGCTTCAGCCGAACCGACCTGGTCGGTCAATGGCGAAAACAGGCGCTGACGCTGCCGAACGACATCCCCGCCGTATTCGGGTGGTTAGCCGCATGAACGCCAGCAGGACTGGGCGGGTTCTTGCGAAAATGGCACCTCATCTGATCTGCGTTTGAAAAAGGCCTCTTGTGACCTCTGACCCCAATCCCCTGGCGCGCAAACTTGGCTATGCCGGAGTGATCCCCTTCCTGGGCGGCACCTTGTTCATTTGGCTGCTAGTGGACCGGGCGGACCCGGAGATGGTGAGCTTTGTTTCGCAGGCGCTTGCAGCCTACGCCGCCTTGGTGATTTCGTTCCTGGGCGGGATGCTCTGGGGGCTTGCCATGCCAGGATCCAATTACCAGGAGGAGCCGGGTGCTTCACAACGACCCGCTTTGTGGGCCGGCATCAGTTACAGCCTGGCGGCCTGGGTCGGCGTGTTGATGCCGCCCCATGCAGGGCTGGTGCTACTGGGGGTGCTGCTGATCGTTTGCTACGTGTCTGACCGCCAGCGTTACCACGAGCTGCAGATGTCGGGCTGGCTAACCATGCGGTTTCGATTGACCATCGTAGCCAGCCTGTGTTGCTTCCTGTCAGCGGCACAAATTTGAACGATCAGAAGGCTGTACACCCCATGATTCACTACCGCATCGAGGTGGCTGACACCCACAGCCACCGCTTCCTGGTCAAGCTCAAGATTGAGCGCCCGGCACCCGTCCAGCGCGTCAGCCTGCCAGTTTGGATTCCAGGCAGCTACCTGGTGCGGGAGTTTGCCCGGCACCTCTCGCCCATCCAGGCGACGCAAAGCGGCAAGCCTTGTCGCGTCACCGCCGTGGACAAGTCTTCCTGGGATGTCGAGTGCACAGGGCAAGCTGCTCTGACCCTGTGGTACGAGGTGTACGCTTTTGACACCTCCGTCCGGGCCGCTTTCCTCGATGCCCACCGAGGTTTTTTCAACGGCACCAGCGTCTTTCTGAAAGTTGGCGGCCGGGATCACGAGAGCCATCAGGTCCAGATCGCCGGTTTGCCCAGGTACTGGCAGGTGGCAACTGCGCTGCGCCCAGTGAAGGTCAACGCTGCTGGGGTAGGCAAATACGAAGCGTCCGACTACGATGAACTGGTCGACCACCCCGTGGAGTTGGGCACCTTTTGGCGGGGTGATTTTGTCAGCCGTGGCGTGCGTCATGAGTTCGTCGTGGCTGGCACAGGTCCTGACTTCGACGGCGATCGTCTGCTGGCCGACACCCAGAAGATCGTCGAAGCACAGATCCTGTTCTGGCACGGCAAGCGTAAGTGCCCGTTTAGCCACTATGTGTTCATGCTCAATGCGGTCGACGACGGGTATGGCGGGCTGGAACACCGCCAAAGTACCGCCCTGATTTGTGGCCGCAGGGATTTACCCAAGCAAGGCGCCGTCGCCAAATCAGAGGCTTACACCACCCTTTTGGGCTTGATCAGTCACGAGTACTTCCACACCTGGAACGTCAAGCGGCTGAAACCGGCAGAGTTCGCACCCTACGATTACATGCAAGAGAACCACACGCGTTTGCTGTGGTTCTTTGAGGGCTTCACCTCTTACTACGACGACCAGTTCTTGCTGAGAACCGGCCTGATCGACCCCAGTCAGTATCTGAAGCTTTTGGGCAAGACCATCAATCAGGTCTGGGCGACACCGGGTCGGCACGACTACAGCGTGGCACAAGCCAGTTTCGATGCCTGGACGCGCTACTACCGACCTGACGAAAACACGGCCAACGCCACGGTCAGCTATTACACGAAAGGCAGCCTGGTGGCTTTGGCCCTGGACCTCAGCCTGCGGCGCCTGCCTCCTGTTCAGGATCAACAGCCAACCCTGGATGGCGTGATGCTGCGCCTGTGGCACCTGAGCCGTCCGATCCGCCACGAAGACATCGCCCAGGCCCTGGCAGACGAAGCCCGCCAGCTGCCGCCAGCCGATCTGCCCTACCAATCGAAATCGGTAGCACAAGCGTGGGCACAAGTGCTCGATGCCTGGACAGAATCCACAGCCGACCTGCCGATCCAGAGGCTGTTGCAGGCCGTGGGCGTGACCTGGAACACCAAGCCCGCCCCCCTGCCCCAACGCTTGGGGGTGCGCCTGTCAGAATCGGCCGGCATAATCAAGGCTCAGGCCGTGATGCGGCACGGCGTGGCCGAACAGATCGGCTTGAGTGCCGGAGACGAGTTACTGGCGCTGGACCAATGGCGCATCAAAAAGATCGAAGATCTGAGCACGTGGCGCGATGAAACCCGCGATCAGACTTTGCTGATCAGCCGCGATCAACGGATCGCCACGCTCACCCTGCCCGCCCAAACGACGTCGAAGGCGACCAGCAAAAAGCGCCAGCCCACCCCCGCGCCGACCTCCAGCACAGACTTGATCTCACTGGCTCTGGGCTCAGCCATTGAGGCTGACGCCTTGACCCGCAGGAAGGCGTGGCTCAAGGGATGAAGCAAGATGGGATCCATCGCCCCGGAAGACACCGTTGGTGGGTTCTGGCTGGCTTGACTTTGCTCTCGCTGATCCTGCACACGTTTGCAACCTACTTTGTCGGGCGCAGCCTGCCGGAAGTTGGCGACGATGGCAAGCCAGCCATCAAGCGGATGGAAGCCACCTATGTCAAAGAGGTCAAGCTGAGCAAGCCGCCGGTCGGATTGGCTCGCCCAGTGGCAGCGCCAGCCCCTCAGACCGCCAAGGTGGGATTGGCCAAGAAGCGCAAACCACGGCCTGTCGAGCCCAAGGCATCCGAGCCCAAAGACAAGGCGGCGCAGCTTGCACAAGCTGCCTCGCAAGCAGCATCGTCGGCCTCAGCGCCGGCGGTGCCCCCCTCGGCCGCGTCGGCCCCCACTCAAGTCGCCACCGCAGCATCGTCTCCTGAAGCTGCCGCCAGCAGGCCCGACAAAAAAGCCCCAACGTTCGAATGGCCCAAGGCCACCAAGGTGAGCTACAACCTGAAGGGTTACTTCCGAGGCCCAGTGACGGGCAGCGGCGTAGTCGAATGGCTGAAGGACGGCCCCAAATACCAGGTTCACCTGGATTTCCGTGCAGGCGGCCTGTTTTCGAGTGAGAGCACCAGCGAAGGGCTCATCACCCCGGACGGCTTGTATCCGCAACGAAATGAAGTGATCAATTCATGGCCATTCCATACTGATCGGAACGCAATAGAAATGGGTGACGATGAAATCACTCTGGCTAATGGCACCAAGATTCCTCGCCCACCCGCGATCCAGGACATGATCAGCAACATCATTCAGCTGGCTTACGAGTACACGCTGGATCCGGCCAAGTTGGCCGTGGGGCAATCCACAACCAAAGTCATTGCGCTCAAAGACCGCCTGCTATCCGCGCGATTTGATGTTCAGGCCGAAGAGCAGATCGACTCCCCCATGGGTCCGTTGCGGACCTTCCATGTGAAACCGACGTATTCGAATGTAGATAACCGTCCCCTGCTCGACATCGAAGTGTGGTTTGCACCCGAGTTGCAATACCTGCCTGTGCGCATTGAGGTTGAGCGCAGCACCGGCAAGAAGGCCAACCAGTTCAAGGCGACCCTGGAAATGGAACGCCCACCTCAGCAGGTGGGCGCACAAGACTGATCAACAGGGGGATCGAAACAAGTCTTCAGTTGCCAGCCTTCGCGGCAATGCGATCGAGCCGCTCTTCGATCATCTGCGCCGAGGCAGCCCCGCCGAAGCGCGTGCCATCTTCAAAGAAGATCGCCGGGGTACCATGGATACCCAAACGCTGGGCCAGCACGCCATTACGCGGCCCTGGCGACGAGCACATACCGAAAACGCGCGCAGGCATCACGCCGTTGAGCATCCAGTTGCGCCAGGCTTGGGTGCGATCCTGAACACACCAGATGTTGTCGAGCTTGGTCTTGGAGTCTTCGGCCAGGATGGCAATCATGAACGTGTACACCGTCACGTCCTTGAGTTGCTGCATGTCGCGCTCAAGGCGTTTGCAGTAGCCGCAGTTGGGGTCGGCAAACACGGCAATGCGACGTTTACCAGTGCCTGTCTTCCAGACAATGGCATCGCGGAAAGGCAGGTTGTCGAAGTCGATGCGGTTGACGTCGTCCAGCCGGGCCTGGGTGAGATCCTTGCCGGACTTGGTTTCGGTGATGTGCCCATCAACAAGGAAGTCCCCATTGGGGTCCGTGTAGACAATGTTGTTGCCCACTTGCACCTCGATCAGCCCGCTGATACCAGTGGTTCGGGCCGACAAAACCGGGCCCATTTCTGGGATCTTGGAAAGCTTTTGCTTGATGAGCGCCAACTGAGATGGCGGGACCTCGCCGGCAAACACGGCTGCCGCAGCGAAGAGGGACACAATCGAAGCCGCCAGGCGGCTGGGTTTGATGGACAGCATTTCAGACTTCTCTCAAGAGGCATCAAGCGCACGGTTGACCAGCCATTGTTTGACGGGCCCCAATCGTTGCACCACGGACATGCCGAGATTGCGCAGATCCTTGACGGGACCGTGCTCATCGGCAAACAGTTTCAGCAGCCCATCGGTCAAGCCCTGCATGGTCTGCGTCGGCCATTGTCTTTGACGAACGTAGCGCTGCAAGGTTCGTTCATCGCCGGGTAAACGCCAAGGTTCTTGCTGGCGCGAATCTGTCAGCACAGTCACCAATGTATCCACGTCGGCCAAGCCCAGGTTGAGACCCTGCCCCGACAAGGGATGAACCTGATGCGCGGCGTCGCCGACGAGCACCCATCCGGCCCCGGCCCATCGGGTCGCACGCGCCAGGGCCAGCGGCCAACCCGCCACCTCGGACGTCAGCGACAGGCGGCCCACGCGTGCAGCCACATCGGCATCTGATTGCTGAATGGCCTCATTGAGGGCTCGCTCGAAATCCTGCGGATTCAGGGCCAGCAACTGTTCGGCGCGCGCCTTCGGCACAGACCAGACCAAACCATAAGACGACAGCGGATCTGGATCGTTGAAGGGCAGCAAGGCCAGGATGTCGGGCGAGCGGAACCATTGGCGGGCCACGCCGTGATGGGGCTCGGTGGCCCGCAAGCGGGCAGCCACGCCCCAATGGCCGTAGTCATGCCGGGTGAACTCGACACCCAAGGCGGCTCGGGTGGTTGATTGCTTGCCTTCGCACACGGCCAGCAAATCGGCCAGCACGGAGGGGCCCTTTTCAGTGACCGGAGGCACGACTTCGACACGTGGGGCAAATTCGAGCGCCTGCCCCAGCAGACGCTCCAATGCGCCGGCATCGACAATCCACGCCAGCTCACCGACCTTTTGCTGCCAGGCAGAAAAATTCAAGGCCCCCGATTGGTCGCCATGGATGTCCATTTCGAGTACTGGCGAGGCCCACTGCTTGAGGGCGGGCCAGACGCGAAGCCGCTCCAGCAAGGCAATCGACCGGGCGTTCAGTGCGTAGGTGCGGATGTCATGCGAGCCCGTGGGCGTCACCTGCGGCGACTTGGCCCAGGCAACGCTCCACCCCTCACGCGACAAAGCCAGCGCAAGGCTCATGGCCACGGCGCCGGATCCGCTGACACAGACATCGAATTTGATTGAAGACATCGGAAAACAGGTTTGTGCAAACGCTAATCTAATATGGTTTTGTGTCGGATCGTTCAGGCTGAACGCCGACGCGTAAAATGTGGGGTTTTGACCCCCTCCCCACCTGGAACGTCCATGAGCCTGAAATGCGGCATCGTGGGTTTGCCCAACGTTGGCAAATCCACCCTCTTCAACGCCCTGACCAAGGCCGGCATCGCGGCTGAGAACTACCCCTTTTGCACCATCGAACCCAATGTGGGCGTGGTCGAGGTGCCTGACCCGCGCCTGGAAAAGCTGTCCGAGATCGTCAAGCCAGAGCGCGTGGTTCCCGCCATTGTGGAATTCGTGGACATTGCCGGCCTGGTAGCAGGTGCCTCGAAGGGTGAAGGCCTGGGCAACCAGTTCCTCTCGCACATCCGCGAAACCGACGCCATCGTGAACGTAGTGCGTTGCTTTGAAGACGACAACGTGATTCACGTGGCCGGCAAGGTTGACCCGATTGCCGACATCGAGGTCATCCAGACCGAGTTGTGTCTGGCCGACCTGAGCACGGTTGAAAAGAGCCTGGTGCGTTACAACAAGACGGCCCGCGCGGGCGACAAGGAAGCACAGGCCTTGGTGAAGGTGCTGGACAAGTGCCAAGCCTCGCTGAATGAGGCCAAGCCCGTGCGCTCGATCGACTTCAGCAAGGAAGAACTGGCCTTGCTCAAGCCGCTGTGCCTGATCACCGCCAAGCCTGCCATGTTCGTGGGCAATGTGTCGGAAACCGGCTTCGAAAACAACCCGCTACTGGAGCGCCTGAAGTCCTATGCCGCGGCCCAGAAGAGCGAAGTGGTGGCCATTTGCGCCAAAACCGAGGCCGAGCTGGCCGAAATGGACGACGAAGACCGCACCATGTTCCTAGCCGAGATGGGACAAGACGAGCCCGGCTTGAACCGCCTGATTCGCGCCGGCTTCAAGCTGCTGGGTCTGCAAACCTACTTCACAGCCGGTGTGAAGGAGGTTCGTGCCTGGACCATCCATATTGGCGACACAGCCCCGCAGGCGGCCGGCGTGATCCACACCGATTTCGAGCGTGGTTTCATCCGCGCCCAGACCATTTCTTTCGATGACTTCATCCAGTACAAGGGTGAGCAAGGCGCGAAAGATGCCGGCAAGATGCGCGCAGAAGGCAAAGAATACGTGGTGAAGGACGGAGATGTGTTGAATTTCCTATTCAACGTCTGACCCCCTGATTTTTTCCTCTCCCTACCCAGCCACCGGGGCTCGTTCCCGGTGGCTTTTTTCATGGTTTCGCGGCCGGAACATGCGCTTAAGTCTGTGAAAAAACAGTCGAAATGGCACAGGTCAAGGTGTCCTGACTCAACCGGACATCCAACATCAGCTTTACTGGATTGCAGTCATGAGTTTCTTGTTCAGTGTCATGCGTGGATTCACGATTCGAACTCGCATGTACAGCGCGATTGGCGTGGTTTTGGCCTTGTTGATCCTGGTTGGAGGCGTCGGCTTGCTTGGCATGCAGACCAACTACCGAACTACCCAAACCTGGCAAAAGGCGGCTTCGGAAGCCCAAACGATGTCGACCCTCCACGCGGCGGTCGGGCAATTGCGTTTACATGAAAAGCAGATGCTGTTGAGTGCGGGCGATGCCGGAGCTGTCGAAGCGCAGTTCAATGCATGGCAAGATGACTTCAATCAGGTCAAGCAAATTGGTACCAAAATGCTGGCCGGCGATGGCGATGAAGTAAGTCCGATCATCAAAGCAGCACTGACGCAGTTGGATCAGTATCAACAAGGGGTAACCGCTGCGAAAGGTGAACTGCTACGCAGCGATCTGTCCGGCAAACAGGCGGCTGAAAAAATGGCCCCATCGAGCGCCTTGGCTGAAAACGCGGCTAACCAATTGTTCGCAGCCGACAAGGTGGTCGCAGACGTTCTAGAAACCTCTGCGCAATCCCAAGAAACCAACATGACTTCAACCATGTCCTGGTTCGTGGCTGCCGTGATCCTTTCAATCCTGATCGTCGCCCCGCTCACCATCCTGAATCAAATCTCTATTTGCCACCCAATTGAGCGCGCGCGACAGATGGCGCTCGGCATCGCTCAAGGCAATCTTGAGCATCGGATGGCGATTTTTGGTTCGGACGAGCCCGCTCAATTGCTCGCGGCATTGAATGAGATGCAGGAGTCGCTCAAGAGCATCGTAGGGGAGGTGCGACACTCGGCCGACTCGATCGCGATCGCGTCTACTGAGATCGCCAGTGGCAACATGGACCTGTCAAGCCGAACAGAAAGTACAGCGTCGAGCTTGCAGGAAACGGCTTCATCGATGGCGCAACTGACTGAAACTGTTCGGCACAGTGCGGACTCTGCCAGCCAAGCAAACCAGTTAGCCAGCGGTGCAGCCCACGCGGCTGAGCGCGGTAGCGCCATCGTCTCCGAAGTGGTAAACAACATGGGAGAGATAGATAGCACCAGCAAACGCATCAACGACATCATCAGTGTGATTGATGGCATCGCGTTTCAGACCAACATATTGGCCCTGAACGCCGCCGTAGAGGCTGCGCGAGCTGGTGAGCAAGGCAGAGGCTTTGCCGTGGTAGCAGGGGAAGTACGAAGCCTTGCACAGCGCAGCGCCACAGCTGCCAAGGAAATCAAACACCTGATCCTGGCTTCGAGCGAAAAGGTCGAATCTGGCACCCGACTGGTTCACGATGCAGGTGCCGCAATGCAGGAAATTCTGTCGAGCGTTCAGCGGGTGTCGGACATCATCAGCGAAATCACGACAGCCTCAAACGAACAGAGCCACGGCATTGGGCAAGTCAATCAGGCCGTGACCAGCCTTGATCAGATGACGCAGCAGAACGCCGCCTTGGTTGAGCAGTCTGCGGCCGCCGCTGCAAGCCTGAAAGATCAAGCAAGCAAACTGACTCAATCAATGGCTGTTTTCAGAATATAAAAATCTGAGGGCATGGTTGAAGTCGTTCTTCAGTTTTGCCCTGCTGGGCCGATAAGGCTAATGCGAAGTGAACCACGGTGTGCGCCCCGGATGGCGCACGACGAATGAATCGAGGACGAGCATGGAAGCCATTCAAGAAGCATCCCCAAAAGCATCTGTCGCACCCGGGATCGCACCTTCCGGTTTCGGTGCACGGGCAACGAAGCAAGTGCGGCACGTTGCTTCGGGCCGCGAATACCTGACCTTCCGCCTGGGAACCGAAGAGTACGGCATTGACATCCTGAAGGTTCAGGAAATCCGCTCGTATGAACAACCGACCAAAATTGCCAACGCCCCTTCGTATCTGAAAGGGGTCGTGAACCTGCGCGGCGTGATCGTGCCTATCGTGGATCTGCGGGTCAAATTCAATTGCCTGAACGAAGACGGCCAAGCCGGCATCGACAGCTTCACGGTGGTGATCGTGCTCAATGTTCGCGGTCGCGTGGTGGGCGCGGTGGTGGACTCGGTCAGCGACGTGATGCAACTGGCAGAACAAATGATCCAGCCCGCCCCTGAAATGAGCACTTCGGTCGTCGACACCACCTACATCACGGGCATTGCCAATGTGAACGAGCGGCTGTTGATCCTGATGGACATCGAGTCGCTGATGAGCAGTTCGGAAATGGGCCTGATCAACACCCTGTCGGATCAGAACTGATTCACTCGGCGCGGCGCAGCACGGTCATCACTGGCCGGCGGACGATGCCGCGCAAACTCCACCACCCGGCCCCTGCCGCCAGCGTCGACCCGATGATGGCGCCCAGCAGGGGCCACCACATTTTGGCCTGCCATTTGAACTCGAACACCTGAGTGGCCAGGCCCCAGCCAATGGCCCACGATGCCAATGCGGCCAAAGCCCCGGCCAGTGCGCCCATCAGGACCAGCTCACCCCACTGAACCCGGCCCAGCAGGTGTTGGGTGGCACCCATGGCGCGCCAGATAGCCCATTCACTGGCTCGGCGCTCGCGCGAGATGAGCAAGCCCGCCATGAGCACGATCATGCCGGCCGCCAGGGTGAAGGCAAAGAGAAACTCAACCGCCGTGATCACCTGCTCCAAGATGGACTGGATTTGCGCCAGGGTGGCCGACACATCGACCACCGTCAGGTTGGGAAAGGACTGCACCAGGTCCCGATCCAGGCTTCCACTGGCGGGCGAGCGGAAGGCGCTGATGTAGGTGACGGGCCACGTGGGTTCGACTGCCTGCGGCGCCATCACGAAGAAGTTGACGCGCATGGATGACCAGTCCACCTTTCGCAGGCTGGTGATCTTGCCCTCTTGGACATTACCGGCCATATCCAAGCGAAGCCGGTCACCCAGCTTGAGCCCCAACGTCTTGGCCAGCCCTTCTTCGACACTGAAGGCGTCCTTTTCGTTGGGCTGATACCGCCCTGCCACGACTTCATTCTTATCGGGGATTTGTTCGGCGTGACTGAGGTTGAACTCACGCTCGACCAGACGCTTGGCCCGATCCTCTTTGTAGTTTTGTGCGCTGACCGGCTTGCCATTGATGGCCACCAAGCGGGCGCGCGCCATGGGATACCAGTCGAAGCGGTCGACGCCGGCCTGTCGTAATCGAGCCTGGAAGGCGTCTTGCTGATCTGGCTGAATGTTGATGACAAAGCGATTGGGCGCATCGGGCGGGGTGGCCTTGCGCCAGCTGTCGATCAGATCCGTGCGCATCAGCACCAGCAACATCAGCGCCAGCAACCCAACCGCCAAGGCGGCCACC
>JAGWLR010000161.1 GCA_028864885.1 Burkholderiales bacterium
ACCAACCCCAAGAAGGTGTTTCGCTTGTATCGCGAGCAGGGCCTGGCCGTGCGCAAGCGCAACAAGGGTAAGAAGTACCGTGGCGAGCGCACACCCCTGGTGGCCGCAACTCGGGTCAATCAAACATGGAGCCTGGACTTTGTCAGCGATTCATTGAGCAATGGCAGGCGCATCAAGTGCCTGACCATTGCCGATGACTTCAGCCATGAATGTGTGGACATCGCGGTAGACCTGTCCATGCCTGGCGCGTACGTCACCAGAATCCTTGAGCGAGCCGCACGCTTCAGGGGCTATCCAGAAGCCATCAGAACCGACAACGGACCAGAGTTCACATGCAGGGCCTTCATGGCATGGATGCAGGCACGAGGTATCCAGCACATCCTGATTCAACCGGGCAAGCCAACCCAGAACGCCTACATTGAAAGCTTCAACGGCAAGTTCCGGGATGAATGCCTCAACGAGAACTGGTTCGAATCCTTGGCCCAGGCCCGAGAAGCCATCGCCATCTGGCGGCAAGACTACAACGAGGTGCGTCCCCACAGCACGATTGGCCGAATCCCACCGGCTGCATTTGCAGCCAAGCATCGCAACTCAACCCCAACAACCACCGACGCAGGATCGGTTAACCTGCAAACCCTTGGACCTCTATCCAATTGATTGGTATGGCTGGAGGGGGCAGGTCACCAACGCAATAGAAATCGATTACCGCATACGTCGCCTGGTTGAGCCTTTGTTGGAGCCGGTGCTGCGCAAGCGCGTCAGGGAGTGCCGAACTTCATCGCTCGGGGCTGCAAGTTTTTGCAATTGCGCATGCTCGGCCCGCAGCGAGGCCAGGGCGACCTCCAGCCCGGAGCTGTGTCGCCTCAGTTCATCAACTTGCTGAGTGCTCTGCGCCAGCCTGTCTGCATGTACTTTGGCTGTTTTGTCCGTGGTTGTCTTCAGGGCATCCAGTTCCTTCTGTAGCCGCGCGGCATGGCCGCGTTCCCGGTCCACCTCCAGAAGAAGGCGTCGCTGCTCATCCGCTGCCCGTTGTTCAGCAACGCGGGTAGCTTCCACGAAGGAAGCAAACTCCTGGCGTTGGGACGCCAACTGCTCAATCTGTTGAACCAATCCCTGCCTGAGTCCTTCGTCATGCGCCAGGCGTTGCTCCAAGGCTCGGATCTGCTCTGCAAGGGTGCTTGCGTGTGCTTGCAAGGCCGATACCTCCTGGCTCAAGAGCGCTTCACGGTGCCGGGATTGTTCAACGGCATGGGCGGCGGCGTCCACCTGCTGCTGCGCTTCGAGTCGAACTGCTGCGCCGGCCTCATCGGCCTGTGAACGTGCTTGCAGCCACAACTTTGCGGTGAGCTCACCAGCGACATCTCGCAAGGCTTCAGGGATATCCGGGTGCTCGATGCGTACGCGGCTTTTCTCACGGAGAGTCTCCCAGAACTTGGCCAGCGCTTCGGCGGGGGCGCTCATGCTGCCTTTGCGCACCAGCTGATAGAGCTTGTTGGCCGTTGGTGTGATGCCGTAGCGAAAAAACAGGATCGTGCACACCTCGCGGTAGAGATCTTGTGTATCCGGGAACCTGGGGCGTAGCGCCTCAATATCGGCCTGCAAACGCACTTCATCGGTCATGTTGCTCTCCTTACATAAAATAATACAACGTAATACGTTTATTTATTTATCATCAATTCACATCTATGGACATAATCCGTCTTATGTCCATAGAATTAGGGCTGACGCCATTTTGAAATCACTGACACCTTGAACGCCGTTGCGCCGATTGATCAGACCTTGATTCCGGCCCATCTCACCGGGCAAGATGGACGCAACCGCTCGCACGCCAGCAGCCAGGTGGCAGCAGACGACGACCGCTCGGCGGTGCTGGCCTGGCTGGCACGCTACGTTGATACCCCCGCCACGCTGGCCAGCTATCGCAAAGAAGCCGAAAGGCTGCTCCTTTGGTGCGTGCACCAGCGCGGCATGGCCATGTCCTCGCTGACACACGAGGATCTGCTGCTGTACGAGCGATTTTTGGCCGACCCGCAACCGGCTGAGAGGTGGGTCATTACGGTACGCCAACGGCCAGGGCGCGATTCGCCACACTGGCGACCGTTTGCTGGGCCACTTTCAAGTGCCAGTCAGCGCCACGCGCTGTCCATCATCAACGCCATGTTCTCTTGGCTGGTCGAAGCCGGCTACTTGGCTGGCAACCCGCTTTCGTTAGGGCGCCGCAAACGCCGCGTCGGCCCAAGACAAACCAATCGCTTCCTTCCCCATGAACACTGGGACGAGGTCAAAGCGACCATCCAGGCCATGTCCACTGGCACCGCACGGGCACAGGCTCACGCCGTGCGATGTCGGTGGCTGTTTTCCTTGCTCTATGTCGGTGGGCTTCGGGTCTCAGAGGTCACGTCTGGCTGCATGGGCGGCTTCTACAGCCTGCGCGACCGTACAGGTGTTGAGCGCTGGTGGCTGGAAATCACCGGAAAAGGCGACAAATCCCGGATCGTTCCCGCCACGGCCGAGCTGATGGCCGAACTCATGGCTTACCGCAAAGCCTATGGTTTGCCAGCACTGCCTGGTCACAGCGAAAATACGCCATTGGTGCTGCCCATCATCGGGGGCACAAAACCAATGGCACGCAGCGCTATTCATGAGGTCGTCAAAGGCGTCATGCGATCGACCGCAGACCGCCTGCGAGCCCAAGGATCAGACTGGGATGGCGCTGCCGCCCAGATTGAAGCGGCATCCACGCATTGGCTGAGGCACACTGCAGGCACACACATGACCGATGCCGGATTGGACGTCAAGACCGTGCGCGACAACTTTGGTCACGCCACCATCAGCACCACCAGCATCTACGTACACAGTGAAGACGACGCCCGACACGATGCCACGCAGGCCGCGCACAGGATCAAGTGGGATTCAGTTTAGGGGGAATACTCCGCGGAACCTACAAAGGAGTCATCAATGCAAAACAAGGACCATTGGGAAAAGGTCTATTCCACCAAAGCGCCAGACAGTGTGAGCTGGTTTCAGCCGCATGCCGA
>JAGWLR010000162.1 GCA_028864885.1 Burkholderiales bacterium
ATAAAGACCTACTTGTTAACCGCGATATTAAAAGCGACTACCGCTTGAGCGATAGTGACCAGAAAATTTTGTTTGAAGCTCTGGACAAACACCCTAAGGAAGGTCTGCACGAATCACTTGGAAGTGAGCTACGCCCATCCGGGAGATAAAGCCTGCCCCAGCAAGGCGCCCAAACGTTGTCCAGGCGCCTCCTGGGGGAAGTAATTCCCCGATTTCGTGGGCATTACGCCCCTTGCACGCGCACCTGTGCCATGGCTTGCAGCTTGTGCCTGGCCATCCACAGGTTGGACAGGGCAAACAGCGTCACGATCTGCGCCGTGTTTTTCTTCAAACCACGGTAGCGCACCTTCACATATCCAAACTGCTGCTTGAGCACCCTGAAGGGGTGTTCCACCTTGGCCCGGATGCGCGCCTTGGTACGCTCCAGCTGGTCGATCAGATCATCAAGAGGCTTGTCCTTGTCCAGCGCCCGGCGCAGGCCTGGGCGCATGGCCACGTGCCAGCACACGGCTTGCCTGGCATCGGGGCGCTTGTCCGCCCCTTGGTAGCCCGCATCACCAAAGGCATCTGTCTCCTGCCCGTGCAGCAGGCTGTTGGCTTCAACCACGTCGTTCACGTTGCCGCTGGTGCCCCGCACCGTGTGCACCAGGCCCGAATCCGCATCCACTCCAATGTGGGCCTTCATACCGAAGTACCACTGGTTGCCCTTCTTGCTCTGGTGCATCTCGGGGTCACGCTCGCCACTTTGGTTCTTGGTGGAACTGGGGGCCGCAATCAGCGTGGCATCCACCACGGTGCCCGCCTTCAACTGCAAGCCCTTGGCTTGCAGCAGTGCGTTGACCGTGGCCAGGATTTGTTCGGCCAGCTTGTGGCGTTCCAGCAGGTGCCTGAAGCGCAGGATGCTCGATTCGCTAGGGATGTGTTCGTCCCAGTGGGACAGGCCCGCGAAGTCACGGAAGGCTGGCACATCATGCAGGGCTTCTTCCATTGCAGGGTCGCTGAGCTTGAACCACTGCTGCATGAAGTGGATGCGCAGCAGCGTCTGCACCGCAAAGGGCTGCTGGCCCCGCCTTCCACTCTCGGGAGCGTAGGGCTCTATCAGCGCTACCAGTTCAGCCCAGGGAACCACCAGCTCCATGGCGTCCAGGAATTCGCGCTTGCGGGTGCGCTTGACGGTGTTGCTCAGGCCCAGGCTGCTTTGCTTCATGTCTGTATTGTCTGGGCTTCAGGCCCTTGCAAGCACATCAGGCGTGGATTCGTGCAGAGAATCCTTAGGATGCAAAATCGAGATGGAATCTTTTTCCATGTGTTAACGACTGAGTAATTAGAAACTATACATAGCTTGATGTGGGCTTGAAATGACCGAACCCTTGCGGCTCACTCAAGGTTGCCATAGTTCATGAATGCGTAGTTTCACATTACGAAAGTAATGTCATTCCGGCAACAAATTCATGAAGATTAGCCCCTTAAATTACCGGGGCTCTGTCTCGGATCGTTACCCAAAAAAGCAGATGTTGTTCGGAATGCTGGAGCGCATGGGTGAGTTGGCTCGCCGTAGAGGGTGGCAAGCCCTGGAGTTGTGCACGTCACCACTTCCTGAGTTCGATCGAGCGCTGTCGTTCTACCAGCGCCATGACTTCGTACCGGTCGGTGGACGAAAAATGCGGCTATCTCTTTGATGGGAGCATTAGCGTGCTTGACAACCTTCCTCGCCAACAAACCGACAGCCCATCGTTCAAGGAACAAGGTGCTTGCTACTGTGGTGCCGTCACATTGGCATTTGATCCTGCTTGCATCTCAAGAATCCTCCACTGCCACTGCAGCCAATGCCGACGCTTGAGCGGTGCCGCTTTTTCCACTTGGGTCAGCATTGGCCGAGATGCGCTGCAGGTCAGCAACGAAGATGGTCTGGCCACCTTCGATGTCACACCCAATGTCACCCGGAACTTTTGTAAACGCTGCGGCACGCACGCGTTTTCCGCAAGCAAGCAGCATGACGCCATTCGCGGCATACCGGCTGGTATCTTGAATTCGCAGCAACTTGTCGCACCACAAGGGCACTATTTTGTCGATGATTGTGTGCCCTGGAACAGGGTGCCAGACGATCTACCTCGGTATGGTGGGCCCTCGGGCTTCGAACCATTAGCGCGTGTCAATCAATTGGCTTCGGGCAGCCAGGGCGCAGAACCACAACTGGACACCGAGCCACGGCTGGCATCAGTCCTACTCGAACTGAAGGCTCGTGAGCCTATCTTTCATCGCCCTGAGTGGGGCACCAGTCGGCCGCAATTCGAGGGCATGACCACCGATGACTTTTGGGAGATCGGCGCGTCTGGCCAACGCTATAGCCGCGACTTCGTTCTTGACACACTGGAACAACGGCACGCCACCCCCCATCAGGATATCTGGGAGACACGAGACTTCCACTGCCGCGAAATCGCACCATCCAATTACTTGCTGACCTATACCTTGATTCAAGGTGATCGTGTCACACGCCGATCCACCATCTGGCGACACACTCCATCCGACTGGAAAATCGTCTTTCATCAAGGCACTGTTGTGGAGGCGGCAACACCATCCGCGACGGAAAGATGAAGGCGGTTATCGATACGTCAAGTATTCAGATCAGTTTGTTGGCTGACTTCCCGCAGTTCGTGCCGACTATTGCGAGCCGCTTACTTGAACATTGGCGCTTTGCCTTGCCTGACGACACCTACGACGCCCGTGTAGAGCGCCTTCGCGGCCACCTCAACAAAGTCAGATTGCCGGTTGCATTGGTCGCTCACACCTCAGATGAATTTGTGGGAACGGTGTCCTTGCGCACTCACGACCTAGACGACCGCGCCGATCTCTCCCCATAGCTGGGCGGACTGTATGTCTTGGAGGCATTCCGAAATCGGGGCATAGGGCAAGCGCTGTGCGCGGCGGCGGAAGACCTCGCCAAAAATCAGAACGCCTCTACGCTTCATCTGTTCACGCTGGACAAGCAAGCCTG
>JAGWLR010000163.1 GCA_028864885.1 Burkholderiales bacterium
CGTGAACACGGAAGTCCTTGATCCCCGATCGCTTTAACGCCGCGTGCCAGGCCGTGTTGGTCACGTCCGCCCTCATGGGTTGGCCTTCGTAGGTAAAGCAATAACGAGGATGCTTGCCAATCTGCTCCTTCAGTTGTTGGCGCCAATTCAAATCTGACCACCTGTGCCAACTGAATTTTGACCAGGGATTGAAGACCGGGTTTGTCGTGCCCGGCTGTGGATAAGTGTAGTGTTTTGGTGGTCTTTAGTCTCCCTCTCGGTATCAGAACGGTTCACTGACTTGGTCGTCAGCGGGTGTTTCCATGGTCGACTTCTTGGCCTGCTCTCTGGCTTTACCTTGCGCCTTGGTGCGTTTGGAGCTGTGTCGGAACCGGTAAGAGTCATTGCCCGTTTCGATGATGTGGCAATGATGGGTGAGCCGATCCAGTAGTGCCGTGGTCATCTTGGCATCGCCGAACACGCTGGACCATTCAGCAAAGGCCAAGTTGGTGGTGATCAACACACTGGTGTGCTCATAGAGCTTGGACAACAGGTGGAACAGCAATGCCCCTCCGGCCTGACTGAATGGCAGGTACCCCAGCTCATCCAAAATCACCAAGTCCATGTTCAACAACGTGGCGGCCAGTCGTCCTGCTTTGCCTTGGGCCTTCTCTTGCTCCAGGGTATTGACCAGATCCACTGTGGAGTAAAACCGCACCCGCCTGCCATGCTGTGTGATGCCGGACACACCCAGGGCAATGGCCAAGTGGGTTTTACCCGTTCCAGGTCCACCGATCAGGACTGCGTTGTGCGCCTGATCCGTGAACGACAGATCTGCCAACTTTTTGATCAAGGCCTGATCCACTGCTGTGCCCTCGAAGTCAAAGCCAGCAAGATCGCGGTGCAGAGGCAATCGCGCCGACTTCATTTGATGAGCGACTGAACGCATGTGGCGTTCAACGTGCTCGGCCCGCAGCAAGTGCTCCACCAGCCAGCGCGAGGTTTGCATCCCCACCCCGTCCCCCTGGGATTCCAGCTCCGCCCATGCCTGCGCCATGCCGTGCAGACGCAAATTCTTGAGTTCAGCCAGTACGTCTGTTTGCATGGTCACACCCCCTTGGCTGCAAGGGCACCATCGCGCAATTGGTCATAGCGCATGGTGTCGGCCACAGGTGCGACTTTGAGTGTGAGCCCGGTGGCCACCGGTGGCGGGCGCTGCGGGTCTTTGAGTCGCGCCAGCACATTGACGATGTGCTCCACGCTGATTTGGCCACTGGGCGTAGCGTGCTCTAAAACAAGCTCTACCGCAACCACCACCGCTTCCAATCCCGCAGCAGGCACCAGTGCCAATACATCGGCCATGATGCGGTCGCCACCACTACGACGCATCAGTGCGCGACGCAGGTTCGCCAAGGGCTCAGGCAGATCCATGAAGGGGGCACCATTGCGCAACGCGCCTGGCTTGCGTTGCACCAGGTCGATGTAATGCTGCCAGTCGTAAGCCGTGTGGCCTCGGTCAAATACTCGACCATGGCTGGCCACGATGGCCTCGCCCGCAACCACATCCACGCGCATGGGATACAGCCGCGTGCTGACCATCTTGCCAGCCCATTCGCAAGGCACGGAATAACGGTTGCGCGCCACATTCACCAAGCAGGTGCTGCTCACTCGCGCCACCCGCTCAAGATAACCATCAAATGGTGTGGGCATGCCCATCAGATGCTCGCGCTCCAGTGTCAGTACCTCGGCAATGCTGGAGTGTTTGTGCACAGGATGCGGCGTATCTGCCCAGATGGACTTGCACCTCTCGCCCAACCAAGCATTCAACTCCGCAAAACTGCCAAACTTGCGCTCGCGTGCCTCGATCCAGATGCGCCGCCGACTGTCCTGCACGTTCTTCTCGACAACGCCTTTCTCCCAACCGGAGGCCACGTTGCAAAAGTCAGGCTCGAACAGGTAATGGCTGCACATGGCTTTGAATCGGGCGTTGACCACCCGACCTTTGCCTTTGGTGACCTTGTCGACGGCCGTCTTCATGTTGTCGTAGATCCCGCGCCGGGCTACGCCTCCCAGCGCCGCAAACGAGCGCGTGTGCGCATCAAACAGCATTTCGTGTCCTTGGCTGGGATACGCCACCAACCAGAACGCTCGGCTCGCGCACAGCTTCAAATGAGCCACCTGCGCTTGGTAGTACACCCCGGCAATGACGATCCCTTCCTCGCTCCAATCGAACTGGAAGGCCTCCCCCAACTCAAAGCTCAGTGGTACAAAAGCCCGCGTGTCATCTTTGCCGCACTGCGCTCGCCAATCACGGATGAAGTTGGTCAGAGTGGTGTAGCCACCCCGATAACCTTGAGCCTGAAGTTGAGCCAGCAAAGCCCGCGCAGTACGCCGGTGCTCTCTCGGACGGTGAGCATCAGCTTTGAGGGCTGCAACCAGCGTGGCCTCGAATGGCGTGAGCAACGTGTCTTTGCCTGCGCGCCGGTATCTGGGCTCTATGTCACCTTCGGCCTTGAGCCACTTCTTGACCGTGTTTCTCGACAGCCCCGTGCGTCGGGCTATCTCACTGTGTGTCAATCCATCGCGCAGTTTCATGCGACGGACCTTGCCTAACATGTCCATGGTGATCACCTCGTCTTGCTCCTGCTCAAAAATGCAGCAGGTACGTGATACACCCTGGTCAATTTTGGGTTGGCACAACCCTCAAAAAATGGTCAGTTTTCGGTTGGCGTCAACACCCCACGCGCTTTGTGAGTGTGGTCTTGGCTCAGCCGGCTGAAGTTGTTTTCAAAGACGCCAAGGAGTTGGCGGTGTCGATCGAAATGCAAGGCGCCACGCCCAAGCTGCCCAGTGGGGCCTTTGTGTATCGCGGGCTGTGTGGCAAGGTTTGGCGGCCACCTCAAAAATGACCCCCCGACTGATGTCACCTTCTACGTGCCAGGTCAATCCGGGTACAGCACCTTGTAGATGTCGACTGCGCTGATGCGCCTGACCTGCTC
>JAGWLR010000078.1 GCA_028864885.1 Burkholderiales bacterium
AACCACTGTCGCGGCTCTGATCGATGAAGCGCAACAAATGGTCGTAATAGCCCTCGACGTTCAGCAAGCCCACCGCCTTGCGGTGGTAGTCGAGCTGGCGCCAGGTCCACACCTCGAAAATTTCTTCCATGGTGCCAATGCCGCCGGGCAAGGCAAGGAAGGCCTGCGAGTGCATGGCCATCTGGTGCTTGCGCTCGTGCATGCTGCCGACGATCTGCAGTTCAGTCACGCCACCATGGCCCAGTTCGCGTTGGATCAGGCGATCTGGGATCACGCCGATCACGTCAGC
The DNA here is from genome assembly GCA_028864885.1 of Burkholderiales bacterium. Lineage (GTDB taxonomy): Bacteria > Pseudomonadota > Gammaproteobacteria > Burkholderiales > Burkholderiaceae_C > Aquabacterium. Next base: position 290 of record JAGWLR010000078.1, read on the forward strand.
GCCGGCAGCCAGGGCGCTGTCGGCGACGGCCCCCATCAAACCCGTGCTGCCGCCACCGTAGACCAGTCGCCACCCGCGTTTGCCAATCTGCTGGCCCACCTCACGAGCGATGGCCTCGAAAACGGGGGATGCCCCCATGCGGGAGCCGCAATAAACGCAGAGAGAGAAGGAGGAATTCACCGGATGCTCGCGATCACAAAAAACGATGTGTCAGGACCGATTGTCGATCACACGGGTGCCGCAGATGGCGTCATGCCAGAACTGACGTTGCGGATGCAACAGGCTCAGCAAGGCATAAATGGCGATCCAGCCCAACATGACTCCGTACAGGAGTTTTGAATGATCCCAACCGGTCATCCAGGATAAGACCAACGATGGCAGGAACCAGACCCAGGACAACATGAAGCGAATCAGCGCTTGTTTGAGCGTAACGGGTTGCCCTTTTTCGCTGACCAGGCGCAACTGCCAAGACCGCATCGCCAGCGTCTGTCCGCCATGTGTCCAGAACCAGATGAAATACAAGGCCAGAACAAAGAACTGAACTGCCTGCATGCCGTTGCGACCGTGCAGGCCATGGGTTTGGTGGGTGCTGATCGAGTAGATGGCGCCGACCACCATCACCACCCCAAACAGAACCACGCCTTCGTAAATGAAGGCAGCCAGTCGACGCAGGAGAGAGGGGGCAGGGCTTGTGGCGCGGGTCAAACAGACTTCCGCGCTCAAGCCACCCTGCTGAGGGGGAGCATTGAGTTGCATGAGGGACGAGCTAGCTGGTCAAGCCAGTTCAGCAGCCGATCAATGGCGCCGAATGGCAGGTCTGGAAGGGGCCGACTCTGGAACAGGCGACATGGCCGCGCCCTGTGGTCCCTTCTTGGGCAATAGTGTATTCGGGTCGACAAACCCTTTGCTTGCCGCAATCTTGGGTAGCCCGGTGTGCTGATGCAAAGGAGGGCTGGGACGGTTGTTGATCAACGACGTGGTTGCTCCTCGGGACGCTTTGAGCAAGGTCGGTGCGGCCGTGGTGGGGCCGGGTGCCGTGCTCAAGGTGTTGGGTACCACATTGTTCTTCTTTTGCTGCAGCTTGGCTGATGGCGTGCGATTGCTCAGTACCTGGCTTTCTTCTCGGGGCCCGACGATATTGTCAGCCAGAAAAATGGGATGCTGTTTGCGCCGAGCTTGCCGAGCCAGCGATTTGCGCTCATCGGCAGACAGAGCCTGGTAAGCCGCCCATTTTTCCTCTCGCTCTTGAGCAGGCAGTTGGCGGGTTTGCATGAAACGCAGGCGTGCCTCGCCGCGGGCTTTTGGGGGCAGTTTGGCCCATTGCGTCATGCGGTCTTGCATACGCACCTGGTCTTTGTGGGGTAGGCTGGGGTAGCGGCTGGCCAGGTTAAGCCACTTGTCCTTGCTCATCGGGTCAAGCATGTTCCATTGCGCAGCCAGTGGTTTGAGCGTTTCATGTTGGGCCACAGTCAACTGAGCCCAAGACGGATTCGCGCCGGTGTCCACCACGCTGACTGATTGAGGCAGCCGCGAGCCGTTGCCTGCGGCCAAGCCCGAGGCGGCGAAGCTCAGCGTCAGAGCCACTGCCAACGAAACCGAAGACCACACCACCCGTGCCATCAGGTTGTCTCGTGATCAGACGAAGGAGCAGTGTCGGTCGAAGGAGTGGTCGCCGGTTCAGGGCTGGCTGCCGGGGTATCCGGATCGCCTGCACGCAAGTACTCTTCAAACCCCGGATCGGAATAGGCATTGGGGGGCAAGTCGTCCGTCAGCAACGCCATGTCGACATCCGTGGCAGCTTGCAGCTGTTCATGCTTGTACCAGGCGTGAACACCCCAGAGACCCGTCACGAGCGCGATCAAGGGAAGTGCCGACGCCAGACGCCATCCCCATCCCAGCGGGGCGTCGTCAAGGTGGCGGCCATGTCCAGTGGCGCGCGCGATGGCATGGCTCCAGCCCCTCAAAGTGCCGACCGATCCACCAGCAGCCGAAACGCCAGCCAATTGCCAACCCACCGCCGTTTGTGTTTGTGCTACGGGTTTAGCGGCAGCCGCCTTGTTGGCGACAGCCTGGACGATGGATTGCGCTCGCGCGACTCGCAGTCGCTCGGTGATGTCGTGTGGCAGGCGTTGAGAGCCCGCCTCCAGGTGCGCACTGAGGCGGAGGGCAAAGCGGGCCTCGAGGGCTTCGCGCTGCGCTTCGCTGAGCGGATGACGGGGTTGATTTTTCACAATGTAATACCGCGAGAATGTAAAGCCTTCGACAGCGCCTGGACTGCTCGGGAGCAGTGCGTTTTCACACTTCCCTCAGAGCACCCCATGGCGGCCGCTGTTTCGGCGACGTCCAGTTCTTCCCAGTAACGCAGCAGGAACGCTTCTCGTTGACGCGCTGGGAGTTTTTCGATTTCGCCTTCGATGGCCGCCAGAATTTCGGTTCGGCTGGCTGAATCTTCAGCCCCTTCCGTTCCGGCTTCGTCGGTGTCGAGGACTTCCAGAAAATCGAAATCTCCGTCGTCTTGGCTCACGGAGGCTTCGATGTCTCCCAGATTGTGGAACACCGCATTGCGCACTTTCTGGCGGCGAAACCAGTCCAGGGTGGCGTTCGACAAAATCCGCTGAAAAAGCATCGGCCATTCGTTCGAGGGCCGATCGCTGTAGCTGTTGCACAAACGAATCATCGAGTCCTGAATGATGTCCAGGGCGGCATCCTCGTCTCTGACAGCGTAGACGGTACGCTTGAATGCGCGGCGCTCAACGCTCTTCAGAAATTCGTTGAGTTCCTGTTCAGTGGACGGACTAGGCAAAGAAGTCAAAACCAAGCCTTGAGGCGAATTGAAGGTCTGTGTTTCGGGGCGAATTATGCATCTGCCGCCGATGTGTCGCTCTGTTACTTGCGGTTTTGTATTGGCGCCAGGTGTAATGAGTGTGATAATCGCAGTCTTTGCGCCAATCCCGATCTGGTTTGGTTCCGTGCGTCAACCGACGCCGGGGTCATTCCGCGCAGGCTCCAAATCCGCCTCACAAGGGCGAGCACACGGCCATCCGTGGTCGCAGTGTTGTTGTCGATGCCCGTCAGGGCAACGGTGATGTAGAGGGGCACCGATCGTTTTTCGTTAGAGAAAATCCGAAAGGTTCTATCCATGGACATGTCTAATCCCACCACCCCTGAAATCCTCAATGGCTCGGACATCCTAGTGCGTTGTCTGCAAGCCGAAAGCGTCAAGTACATCTGGGGCTACCCCGGCGGTGCCGTTCTGTACATCTACGACGCCCTCTACAAACAAGACACCATCGAGCACGTGCTGGTTCGCCACGAACAGGCCGCTGTGCATGCCGCTGACGGCTATGCGCGCGCGACTGGCGAAGTCGGCGTGGCGCTCGTCACTTCCGGTCCTGGCGTGACCAACGCGATCACTGGTATCGCGACCGCCTACATGGACTCGATCCCGATGGTGATCATCACCGGTCAGGTGCCCACCGCCGCCATCGGCCTGGATGCCTTCCAGGAGTGCGATACCGTCGGCATCACACGCCCCATCGTCAAGCACAACTTCCTGGTCAAAGACGTGGCCGACTTGGCCGAGACCATGAAGAAGGCCTTCCACATCGCCCGCACCGGCCGTCCTGGCCCCGTGGTGGTCGATATCCCGAAGGACGTGTCGCTCAAGACCACCGCATTCAAGTACCCTGAAACGGTCGAGATGCGCTCGTACAACCCCGTGCGCAAGGGCCACGGCGGTCAGATCCGCAAAGCTGTGAACCTGATGCTCACCGCCAAGCGCCCCTACATCTACACCGGCGGCGGCGTGATCCTGGGCGAGGCATCGGCCGAATTGCGTGAACTGGTGAGCCTGCTGGGCTACCCCAGCACGAGCACCCTGATGGGTCTGGGTGCCATCCCCGCGTCTGACAAGACCTTCCTGGGCATGCTGGGCATGCATGGCACCTACGAAGCCAACATGACCATGCAGAACGCTGACGTGGTCATCGCCATCGGCGCGCGCTTTGACGACCGTGTGATCGGCAACCCCAAGCACTTCGCGCAAGTCGAACGCAAGATCATCCACATCGACATCGACCCTTCGTCGATCTCCAAGCGCGTCAAGGTTGACATCCCCATCGTCGGCGATGTGAAGGATGTGCTGCAAGAGATGCTGGCGCAAATCAAAGACACCACGCAACGGGTCGATCCGAATGCGCTGGCCGCCTGGTGGAACCAGATCAACGACTGGAAAAAGCGCGATTGCCTGAAGTACAAGACCTCAACCGAGGTCATCAAGCCTCAGGCGGTGGTTGAAAAGCTGGCCGAACTGACCAAGGGCACCGATTACTACATCACGTCAGATGTGGGCCAGCATCAGATGTTTGCTGCCCAGTACAGCAAGTTTGAAGAGCCGCGTCGCTGGATCAACTCCGGTGGTCTGGGCACCATGGGTGTGGGCTTGCCTTACGCCATGGGTATCAAGCTGGCCAAGCCCGATGCCGACGTGTTCTGTATCACCGGCGAAGGTTCGATCCAGATGTGTATTCAGGAGCTCTCGACCTGTCTGCAGTACAACACGCCAGTCAAGGTCCTGTCGCTCAACAACCGCTATTTGGGCATGGTGCGCCAGTGGCAGCAGCTGGATTACGGCGGTCGCTATTCGCACAGCTACATGGATGCGTTGCCCAATTTCGTGAAGTTGGCCGAGGCCTATGGCCATGTGGGTCTGCTGATCGAGCGTCCTGAGGACGTCGAAGGAGCCCTGCGTGAAGCCATCAAGCTCAAGGACCGCACCGTGTTCCTCGACATCCGGACCGACCCGACCGAGAACGTCTGGCCAATGGTGCAGGCTGGTAAGGGCATTTCCGAAATGTTGTTGGGTTCGGAAGATCTCTGATCTTCCGTACTTTGCCCCCGTCACACGGAACGATTCGTCAGCCGGGTCCTTGCCGGGATCCGCGTCAAACGAAGCTGGGACGTGTGCGGGACTGGATTGAATCAATTCATCGAACAGCGGGCCAAGGTGCCTGGGTTACCGCCCAGTGAACTGAAGAGCCCGCCAGGACGATCACCATGAAACACATCATTGCATTGCTCATCGAGAACGAAGCTGGCGCCTTGTCGCGCGTGGTGGGCTTGTTCTCTGCACGTGGCTACAACATCGAAAGCCTGACCGTGGCTGTGACCGAAGATCCTTCGCTGTCGCGCATGACCATCGTCACCACGGGCTCGGACGATGTCATCGAGCAAATCACCAAGCACCTCAACCGCCTGATCGAGGTGGTCAAGGTGGTCGACCTGTCTGAAGGGCCGTACACCGAACGTGAGCTGATGCTCATCAAGGTGCGAGCCGTCGGCAAGGAGCGTGACGAGATGAAGCGCATGGCCGACATTTTCCGCGGTCGCATCGTCGACGTCACCGACAAGACTTACACCATTGAACTGACTGGCGACGCAGCCAAGCTCGATGCTTTCATCGAAGCCATTGACCGCGCAGCCATTCTTGAAACCGTGCGCACCGGGACCAGCGGGATCGGGCGCGGCGAGCGCATTCTGCGCGTCTGATCCTCCCGCAACTTCCCTTTTCGCTGCATACAGCAATTGATTTTCTGACGGAGCTAAAAACATGAAGGTCTATTACGACAAGGACGCCGATCTGAGCCTGATCAAGGGCAAGAACGTCACCATCGTGGGTTACGGTTCGCAAGGCCACGCTCACGCACAAAACCTGCGTGATTCGGGTGTGAACGTGACGGTGGGTCTGCGCAAAGGTGGTGCTTCCTGGGCCAAGGCCGAAGGCGCTGGCCTGAAGGTGGCTGAAGTCAACGAAGCCGTGAAGGCCGCTGACGTTGTGATGATTCTGTTGCCCGACGAGAACATCCCCGAGGTGTACAACAACAACATCGCCCCGAACATCAAGAAGGGCGCCACTCTGGCTTTCGCCCACGGCTTCAATGTGCACTACAACCAAGTGGTGCCCCGCGAAGATCTGGACGTGATCATGGTCGCCCCCAAGGGCCCTGGCCACACCGTGCGTTCCGAGTACCTGAAGGGCGGCGGCGTGCCTTCCTTGATCGCTGTGTACCAAGACAAGTCGGGCAAGGCCAAGGACATCGCTCTGTCCTACGCTGCTGCTAACGGCGGCACCAAGGGTGGCGTGATCGAAACCAACTTCCGCGAAGAAACCGAAACCGACCTGTTCGGCGAACAGGCCGTTCTGTGCGGTGGCGCGGTTGAGCTGGTGAAGATGGGTTTCGAAACCCTGACCGAAGCTGGCTACGCGCCTGAAATGGCTTACTTCGAGTGCCTGCACGAGCTGAAGCTGATCGTTGACCTGATGTACGAAGGCGGCATCGCCAACATGAACTACTCCATCTCGAACAACGCCGAGTACGGCGAGTACGTGACCGGCGTGGAAGTGATCAACGAGAAGTCGCGTGAAGCCATGCGCAACGCTCTGAAGCGCATCCAGACTGGCGAATACGCCAAGATGTTCATCTTGGAAGGCAAGACCAACTACCCAAGCATGACCGCTCGCCGTCGTCTGACCGCTGCTCACCCCATCGAGACCGTGGGTGCCGAGCTGCGCGCCATGATGCCTTGGATCGCCAAGAACAAGCTGGTTGACCAGTCGAAGAACTGAACGAGTGCCGGGCTTGCCCGGTATCGAATCTGCATGAAAACGCCGAGGCGAATGCCCCGGCGTTTTTTTATGTCGAGGGGGTGGAGCGGCGCGGTGGCTCCCAGTGCAGGGTTCCGCACAGCCAATCCATCAGTGGCAAGACGATGTTGAAATTGTGGGTGTGCATCAGGTCTCGCCGATGGTGCAAGCGGTGCAACTGACGCATGTGGCCTAGCCAGGGCAAGCGTGTGATCCAGTGGCCATCAGGCAGATGGTGACAGGTGTGAAATGCCTCGTAGAGCAGATAGCCCAAGGTGGCATGGGCCGCAAAGATCCAGCCGACCGCAGGCCCAAAAACCTGGGCCATAAGCCAGCCGCTGGGCGCCACAAATCCAATCAGGTAGACCACGATCAACCAAGGTGGAAAGAGGATCACGCGCCAATCTCGCCACTCTTCGTAACTGATGGCTTGCTCGGTGAAGAAGCTGTGGTGATCGCCGGTGTGCCGGGCGTAGAACAGGGCGGCCCACGAGTGTTTGTGATGCCCCAGTTGTTGGTGCACCTCATACACCCCGGCGTTGAACACCAACAGCCCGGCGGGGGCGGCCAGCCAATCCCAAAGTTGCAACGGATGTGCTTGTTGCAGCATGCCGATGAAGGCCACGGTGCCGACACCGAAAACGAAGCCAGCATGGATGCCCGCGTGGTAGAGCCGATGCACGCCTTGCCGGTAGCGTTGCCTGAAAGTCGCTGTAGCGCGTTCCATACTGGGTTCCGTCTGGGCAAGTCTTGGGTTTCGGCTCAGTTCGACACGGCTGATGTGTTTACAGTAGTTTCCGACCAGCCGCCGCCGATGGCCTTGTACAACAACACCGTGGTCAAGGCTCTGGCGGTCTGGGTCTGGATCAGGTCGTCCTCGCGTTGCAGCGATTGAAGCTTGGCTTCCAGAACTGGTTGCAGCAGGCCAGAGCCTTCCTGGAACAGATGGTCGGCGTGGTCCGCCCCCTCTTGTGCAATCTTCCAGGCGGACGTGAGTCGCTCGGCTCGGTCGTCCAGGGCACGTCGAGCACCGTAGGCGTTTTCCACGTCTTCCAGGGCTTTCATCACTGTTTGTTCGTATTGGATGGAGGCCGCTTGCAGTCGGGCATCGCTGGCATCGATGTGCGCGCGGGTGCGTCCTGCATCAAATAGGGGGAGCTTGACGCCTGCACTCAGTCCCAGCAGATTGCCCTTGAGCGAGGGCAGGTCGGAAATCGCGATGCGTCCGTCTTGGGCCAGAAACCCGACGTAAAACTTGGGCAGCAGATCTGCCTTTGCACTACCCAGTTTGGCCGCCAGTGCGCGAACCATGTTGGCCGAGCCCCGCACGTCGGGGCGCCGTTCAAGCACCTCGCTGGGCAGCACGGTGGGGAGGTCTGCAGGGATGAGGCTGCTGCTCAGAGCCGGAACCGGAATCTGGGGTGGCAGCTTGGCCAGCGATTCGGGCGCCTTGCCCGTCAGAACAGCGAGACGGCGGATGCGGGCATCCAGCAGGCTCTGCAGCGGGGCGCGCATGGCTTGCAAGGCTTCGACTTGGGCTTGTGCACGGTCGACATCGTAACGGGTGGCCTGACCAGCATCAAAGCGACCTTGCGCGTAGCGCTGCAAGCGCTGGGCGACGCTGATGCTGCTGTCGAGCACCTGTTGGCGGCGCTCGATGCTTCGGGCTTCGAAGTAGTTGCTTGCGATGTCAGCGGTCACCATCATCTGGGCGCCATGTTGCCGCTCTTGCATGCCCAGCGCTGCTTGCCGTGCAGCGTCGCTGTCACTGCGGCGTGAGCCAAAGACGTCTACCTCCCAGGTGGCGGCCAGCCCCCCAGTCGACAGCGTGGCAAATCGGGTGTCACCAGGGATGGTGATGGGGGGAAAGGCTGGAGTGGGAATGGGACTGGTGGTTGCCGGGAAAGGCCCGAAAGGACCCGCCGCGTCTCGTTCCAGCCGATTGCGGGAGGCCGCGCCCACCAGATCCAGGGTGGGGAACAGGGCCGACTCAGCCATGGTCACCGTGGCCCGAGCTTCTTTCACATGTTGGATGGCCATGCGAATGTCGGCGTTGGACTGAAGCCCTTGTTCGATCAATCGGGTCAGACTTGGATCTCCGATGGCTTCCCACCACCGCGTGATGTCCAGCGACGACGAGGCGTTGCCGGTTGTGTCGAACGCCTGCGGTGTAGCGGGCGCGGCAGGGACATCAACGTGCACGGTGGTGCAGGCACTGAACAGGCCCAGTGCCAGGGCAACCGCCAAATACGTGGGACGAAACAGGGGGCGGGCGGTGAGAAGCATGGAGAGGAGAGGTCTTTCAGGCCTGGCTGGACGCCGCCTGGTTGGCGTTGGCCAGCACCAGAGCGAGAGCGGCCGAGGCCACGCGAGTGCGTTCGCTGGCAGCGGCATTGTTGAGGATGATGGGAACCTGGGCGCCCAGAACGATCTCGGCAGCCACGGCGCCGGCCATGAAGGTCAATTGCTTGGCCAGCATGTCGCCCACTTCGATGTTGGGCACCACCAGCACATTGGCTTGGCCGGCGACGGGCGAGTTCAAGCCCTTGGCCTTGGCTGCAGCGGGGCTGATGGCCGAGTCAAACGACAGCGGGCCATCGATATCGCCGCCGTGGATCTGGCCGCGTTCGGCCATCTTGCACAGCGCGGTGGCGTCGGTCGATGAAGGCAAGGCACTGCTGATCGAGTCGGCTGCCGACAGGATGGCGACCTTGGGCTTCATGCCCAGGGTGTTGATCAGATCAATCGCGTTTTGAACGATGTGGCGCTTGTCTTCGAGCGTGGGCTGAATGATCAGAGCACCGTCGGTGATCACCATGGGCTGTGTGTAATCCGACGAGTCGATCAGATAGACGTGGCTCATGCGCCGCTCGGTGCGCAGGCCGGTGGTTCGATCCAGTACAGCGTGCAGGGTTTCATCGAGCGGCATGGCGCCCTGGAACAACACTTGGGCGTCGCCAGCCCGGGCCAGTCCGATGGCCGCTTCGATGGAGGCGGATGGAGTGGTGGCCTCAACCCACGAGCAAGCCGACAAATCGAGATCGTGCTCGGCGGCCACGCGCTTGATGACCTCGCTGGGGCCAACCAGGATGGGTTTGATCAGACCGGCCTGGGCCGCTTGTAGCGCATTGGTCAAAGAGCTGAGGTCGCACGGATAGGCCACGGCCGCGGGGATGGGCGCGTGCTCAGCACAGTGGGTGAGCAACTGGCGGAAGTGGGGGTGGCGGCGCAACTGCAGATCAGGCAGCGGCGCAGATTCGCGTCGCACCTTGGTGGTTGGGGCCATCACTTCGGCGGTGCCCGAGATCACAGTTTTGCCAGCCTGGTTGGTGCAGACGCAATCCAGGGTAACCAGATTCTTTTCCGGGTTCTTGGCGGAGACGGTGACCGTCACCGTGATTACATCGCCCAGGCAGACCGGGCGCTGAAACTTGAGCTGTTGGCTCAGGTAGATGGTGCCAGGGCCGGGCAATTTGGTGCCCAGCACAGTCGAGATCAGCGTGCCACCCCACATGCCGTGCGCAATCACCTTGTGGAAGGGGGTTTGCGCGGCATAGGCCTCGTCGAGGTGAGCAGGGTTCACGTCGCCGCTGAGGATGGCGAACAGGTCAATGTCGTCCTTGGTCAGCACGCGCGTGATCGACGAGGAGTCGCCCACGTTGATTTCTTCGAAGGTGCGGTTTTCCAGCAGTTGGGGCTTGATGGTCAGGGTCATGGTCGTCTTGTCTACTCAGACTGCAGTTTTTTTAGTGTTCGAGAACATAACTGCCCGGCGCGTCCGGAAGTATCTTTTTGTGTCCGGGTTTTCCCGTTTTGGGTGGCTTGACCATGCCGCTGGAGTGATCGCTGAGCCATTTTTCCCAGGTCGGCCACCAGGAACCCTCAAACCGGGGCGCGGTTGCTCGCCAGGCGTCGGGCGACAGGTAGTCACCACAAGATTCACGCGTCTGGATCTGGAAGTGGCGGTTGGGATGGCCTGGTTCACTCACGATGCCGGCGTTGTGTCCACCGCTGGTCAACACAAAGGTGAGCTCAACGGGCAGCAGGTGCAGCTTGTAAACCGACCGCCAGGGGGCAACATGATCGGTGACAGTACCCACTGCGAAGCAGGGCACGCGGATGTCGGTGAACCAGATGGGTTGGCCATCGACTTCGTACTTGCCACTGGCCAGCTCGTTGTGCAAGAACAGCCGATGCAGGTATTCCGAATGCATGCGGTAGGGCATGCGGGTGGTATCTGCGTTCCAGGCCATGAGGTCGTTGGGCTGATCTCGCTGGCCCAGCATGTATTCTTGGAGCACCCGAGACCAGATCAGGTCATTGCTGTTGAGCAACTGGAAGGTGCCGGCCATCTGTGCTCCCCTGAGATAGCCTTGCTCCCACATCATCGCTTCGATCAGGTCAACTTCGCTTTCGTTGATGAACAAGAGCAGTTCGCCTGCCTCGGTGAAGTCCCCCTGGGCCGCAAACAGGGTCAGGGAGCCCAAACGTTCGTCGCCATCGCGCCCCATGGTGGCGGCCGTGATCATCAGGATCGTGCCCCCCAGGCAGTAGCCGACCGCGTGGATCTTCTGCTTGGGCACGATCTCAGACACCGTATCAATGGCCGCCATCACACCTTCTTTGCGGTAGTCCTCCATGCCCTTGTCGCGCTCGTGACTGGTGGGGTTCTTCCAACTGATCATGAAGACCGTGTGGCCTTGGTCTACCAGGTACTTCACCAGCGAGTTGTGTGGAGACAAGTCCAGGATGTAGTACTTCATGATCCAGGCCGGCACGATGAGGATTGGTTCGGCGTGAACCTCAGGGGTGGTCGGGGTGTACTGAATCAACTCGATCAGATCATTCTGGAAGACGACCTTGCCGGGGGTCACCGCCACATCCTTGCCGACTTTGAACTGATCGACCCCCGCAGCGGGCAAACCGCGGATCAGACGCTGGTAATCGTCTGCGAAGTTCATCGCGCCTCGGACCCAGTTCAGTCCGCCTTCTTCCAGAGTAGCGTTGAGCACCTCCGGGTTCATCCACGGGATATTGGTGGGGGCCACCACGTCGAGCAATTGCCGTGCGGCAAAGGATGCGACGTCTTCGGTCTTGTGGCTCATGCCGGGTACGTTTTGCGTGGCGCGGTCCCAGGCGCGCTCCATGATCAGGAAGGCCTGCGCATACATGTTGAAGGGCCACTGTGACCAGGCCGGTGCCCGGAAGCGGCGATCACCCGGTTTGGCCTGGATCGCACCCGAGGCGTGGTCCGGCCGATTGGCTTGGAAGGGCAGCGTATGCTCAGCCAGGTCTTTGCCGGCCTGCTGCATGTCGTCGGCCATCCGGCGCATGATGTCGAACTGCTTGCCTGGTGAGATCGACAGATGCGAGAGCCAATCCAGATACACCAGCCCTGCCTGGATGGGGGAAAAGCCGGTGAACAACTGGCCGATCTGGGCATGTACGGCCCGATCCACATTGCGCAGGGCGTCGCTGATCGCGTCAGGGGTGTCAGTCGTGATGGGAGGGGGATTTACGCTCATGTCGAGTCTCCAGAATCAGCCTTGACGGGCCAGCATGGCCCGGAACCTGGCCAGGGCGATCACGAGAAAGAAGGCGCCTGCAGCGGCCACGGCGAGGAGTTGGGGCCAAACAATGTCCAGCCCGGCACCACGATACAACACAGCCTGCGTCAATTTGACGAATTGGGTGGTGGGCGAGATTTGCACCAGTTTCTGAATGCCCAAAGGCATGCTTTCGACCGGCGTCGCCGCGCCGGATAGCAGGTACAGAACCACATACACCGGCGCAGCCAGCAAGCCGAACTGAGGCATGGACGACGCCATCGTGGCCAGAAAGATGCCCAGCGAAGTCACGGCAAACAGGTAAAGGGCGGTTCCGGCGACGAACAGCGGAACCGACCCCGCAATCGGCACCTGAAGTACCAAGTGCACCACCAGCCACAGCGACAGCAGCACGGCCACCAGGATCACCCCACCATTGGCGAGCACCTTGGCCATGGCAATTTCGCTGGGGCGCACGGGCATCACCAGCAGGTGTTCGATGGTGCCGTGCTCACGCTCGCGAATCACCGCCGCACCCACCAGGATGATCGAAAGCACGGTCACGTTGGTGATGATCTGCATCACGGATGTGAACCAATGCCCCTGATTATTGGGATTGAACAGGATGCGGGTGACCGGTTGAGTCGGCAACCAAGATTCCAGTCCTTGGGCATGAAAAAAGCTGAGCAACTCGCGCGTGAAAATCTCATTGAGGTACAGCACGCCCAGACCGGCTTGCGTCATAGCTGTGGCGTCTACCGTCACCGAGATCGCGGGAGTGGTACCCGCCAGCACATCGGCTTCAAAGCGGGGCGGGATCTCGATGATGAAAATGTATTGGCCGCGATCAAGCGCGGCTTGGGCCGCTGATCGGTCGATGTCGACGGGTACGTTGAAGTAGGGCGGCTGAATCCCATCCCTCAGGCGCCGCGATAGTGCCGAGTGGTCGGCATCGATGATGGCCACTGACGCGTTGGCCACCTCGGCCTTCACGCCTTTGGCCGTGCTGTAGATGGCCACCGAGAAGGCAAACAGAATCAGTGCCATCAGCGGTACATCGCCAAAGAGGCTGCGCAGCTCTTTGACAGACAGGCGGGCCACGTTGAGCAACCATTGACGCATCGATTCAACCCTCTTGCTTTCTCACCAGCAGGCGGGCGCCCACCAGATAAAGCAGCCCGAACCCAGTCAATGCTGCGTACATGAGCCCGAAGCTGCTCAGGCCCAACCCTTTGGTGAAGGCCCCCAGACTGATGAGCTGAAACCAGGATGACGGAAAACCCTTGCCGACCCACAGCGCTGCGCCAGTGAGGGTGGACACAGGGTAAAGCAAGCCCGAAAAATTGACCGAGGGGATCAGGCAGATGATTGCAGTGGCGAATGTGGCTGCCACTTGCGAATTGAGGAAGGCAGAGATGAGCAGGCCCAGGCCCGTGCCAGCAAAGACGAAACACAAGGCCCCGATCGACAAAGCCACGAAGCTGCCTTTGAGCGGCACGCCCAGCAACACGATGCTCAGAAACACCAGGGTCAGGTAGCTGAGCATCGCCAAGCCAATGTACGGCAGTTGCTTGCCGATCAAGAACTGCCCGACGCTGGCGGGTGAGGCGTAGAGGTTGATGATCGACCCCATTTCCTTTTCGCGCACCACGCCCAAGGCCGTGAGCATGGTGGGAATGATGATCAAGGCCAGCATGATCAGCCCGGGTGTGAAGGCATAGATGCTGCGGAAATCCTGGTTGTAGGTGAACCGTGGTTCCAGCGTGGCAGGCAGCTTGGGCAGGTTCAAGCCGGGCTGCTCTTTCGCGAAGCGAATGGCGTGCTCCAGCAAAATGCCGCGGGCATAGCCGCGCACGTTTTCAGCCGTGAAGGGCTGGGCCCCATCGATGAACAAACCCACCTCGGGGCGCAGGCCCGCGATCAACTGGCGACCGTAGCCCGCCGGGATTTCAATGACCAGAGAGACATCCTTGGCCCGCAGACGTTGATCGATCTGGGATGGATCGGTCAAGGGCTTTCTTTGATGAAAGTAGCGAGAGCCATCAAAATGTTCGATCAACTGCCGGCTGTCGTAACTCTGATCGTGATCCAGCACTGCAAAGTTGATTCGCTCGATGTCGAATGAAATGGCCAGAGCCGCGGTGACCAGCAAGATGATCGGGCCCAGCAATGCGAACGTCAGCCGGATCCGATCTCGCTTAAGTTCCATCGATTCTCGGCGAGCGAAAGCCCACATGCGAGATAACCAATCAGCAGGGCCGCCTTGCTGCACGGAATGAGCGATGGCAGTTGAAGAAGCTGACGAGTTGACATTGGCTTGTCTGGCTGCCTCAACCGTGTCGTCGGCCTTCTCCAGGTAGGCGATGAATGCCGCCTCCAGCGTGTCTGCCTGCTGACTCTCACGCAGGGTTTGCGGTGACCCTACTGCCAGCACCGTGCCGCGATGCATCAGGGAGATGCGATCGCAACGTTCGGCCTCGTTCATGAAGTGAGTGGAGACAAAGATTGTGACCTGCTCATCGCGTGACAGCCGGATGAGTTGGCGCCAGAACAGATCGCGAGCAGCTGGGTCGACCCCCGATGTGGGCTCATCCAGGATCAGCACCTCAGGGTGATGCAGGCAAGCGGCAGCCAATTGAAGCCGTTGGCGGATGCCCAGGGACAATTGCGCTGGCTTGGCGTCTGCGTGATCGATCAGGTCAAAGCGTGTGAGTGCATCTGCGATGGCCTCGGTGGCCTGCGTGCCCTCCAGCCTGTACAGGCGGGCGTGCAGATCCAGGTTCTGCCGCACGCTCAACTCTTCGTACAAGGAAAACGCCTGAGACATATAGCCCACGCGCATGCGGGTGCTGAGGTCCTTGGCATTGATCGGCTGCCCCAGCAAACGGGCGCTGCCTTCGCTGATATCGAGCAAGCCAGTCAACATTTTCATGGTGGTCGTCTTGCCGCATCCGTTCGAGCCCAGAAAGCCGAAAATCTCGCCGCGCTCGATTTGAAAGCTCACCTGATTGACGGCCACAAAATCACCGAAGCGTCGGGTCAGCCCCTTGGCTTCAATCGCGGGTGGGCCTTGTCGGTGAACC
>JAGWLR010000164.1 GCA_028864885.1 Burkholderiales bacterium
CTACTACCGCTATCACCATAAGCAGACCCGCAACCCGGCCTTCAAGAACTTCTGGATCATGGTCAACTACCTGAACTGGCGGTCCAAGCAAGTCATCAAACAGGCCAAGCGCTGAGGACCTCACAGCATGGGTGCGATCTACCTGATTCGTCACGGGCAGGCTTCATTTGGGGCCAGCAACTACGACCAGTTGTCTGAACTGGGGCATCAGCAGGCACGCGTGCTGGGCGAGGCCTTGCTGCCGCGCATTGCGCGGGTCGATGCCGCAGTCACGGGGACCTTGCAGCGGCATCAGGCCACGGCGTCATCGTGTCTGGAGGCCATGGGCTTGCGCTTGGCGCCCCAGATCCACGCGGGCTTCAACGAATTCGATCACGAAGAAGTGATCGCCTGCGCTGAGCCGCGGTATGCGGATCGCCTGGTGATGATGGCCGACATGGCCGCATCCGGCAGCCCGCGTCGGGCGTTTAAGCAGTTTTTCGAGCAGGCGGTGCGACGCTGGATGAGTGGCGCCCACGATGCCGACTACCGTGAGACCTGGTCAGCGTTCAAGCTGCGCTGCCACGCGGCGCTCGATGACGTGATTCAACAGGCCCAGCAGCATCCTTCCAGTGGCGCCACGCTGGTGTTCACCTCCGGGGGCTTTATCGCGATGGCTTGCCAGCGTCTGTTGGGAATCCCCGACGAGCATGCTTTTACACTCAACTGGACATTGGTCAACGGGGGCGTGACCAAACTGGTGGTGGGGTCGCAAGGGCCACGCCTGGTGTCGGTCAATGAGCACGCCCACTTCGAGGGTCATCACGCATCGCTGCTGACCTACCGTTGACGTTCATCATTGGCATTTCAACCGAGGCAGACAAGATGACACACAGGGCTAGGCGGTTCGTAAAGGGTTCGATCACGTGGTGGTTGGGGGGGCTGCTGGCCCTGGTGTTGATTGGGGCCGGTGTAGGGGGTGCCGCTGCCTGGGCCCCTGATCGCAGCGTGGCCGAGTTGCAGGCCAAGTACGCCCCCGCGCCTTCGCAGTTTGTGTCGGTTGATGGCATGAGCGTGCATGTGCGTGATGAGGGACCACGCGATGACCCCCAACCGATTGTCTTGTTGCATGGCACCTCGGCCAGCCTGCATACCTGGGAGGGCTGGGTGTCGGCCTTGAAGGGGCAGCATCGGGTGATCCGGTTTGATCTGCCGGGCTTTGGCTTGACCGGCCCTGCGCCCGATCACTGCTACACCACCCAGTGCTACGTGAAGTTCATTCGTGCGATGTACGACCACTTCGGGCTGCAGCATTCAGTCCTGGGTGGCAATTCACTGGGCGGCGCGCTGGCGTGGGAAGCGGCCCTGGCGATGCCGGGCCGGGTTGACAAGTTGATCCTCGTCGACGCAGCCGGCTACCCCATGACGGCGAAGTCGGTGCCCATTGGCTTTCGTCTGGCTCAGATCGAATGGCTCAAGCCTGTCATGAGCAGACTCCTGCCGCGTGGCATGGTCGAGGCCAGTGTGCGCAATGTGTATGGCGACCCCAGCAAGGTCACGCCTGAATTGGTCGACCGCTACTACGACCTGACCTTGCGTGCGGGCAATCGCGCGGCCCTGTCGGAGCGCTTCAAGCAAAGCGTGTGGGGCGCCGACGCCGATCAGATCACACACATCCAGGTGCCGACCTTGATCCTGTGGGGCGAAGATGATCGCCTCATTCCACCTGAGCATGCCCAGCAGTTCAAGCGTGACATCCAAGGCAGTCGCCTGGTGATGTTCAAGGGCCTGGGCCATGTGCCCCATGAAGAAGACCCGGTGGCCACGGTGGCCGCAGTCAAGTCCTTCCTGGGAACGAACTGATCCCCTGTTCTCTCATTTGTTCCTGAAAGCCGCGCATGTCCAGACCTGTTCGCAAAACCATCTTGATCACGGGGGCCAGTTCCGGCCTGGGCGAGGGCATGGCCCGCTTGTTCGCCGCCATGGGACGCAACCTTGCTTTGTGTGCCCGTCGTCTGGATCGGCTGGAGGCACTCAAGGCTGAGTTGCTGCAGAAGCACCCTGGCATCCGCATTGAGTTGCGCGCACTGGATGTGAACCAGCACGATCAGGTCTTCGCGGTGTTCAACGATTTCAAGCAGACGTTTGGCACGATCGATCGCGTGATCGTCAACGCTGGGCTGGGCAAAGGCCAGCCCATCGGCAAAGGCCGCTTCGATGCCAACCTGCAAACGGCCCAGACCAACTTCATCGCCGCCCTGGCGCAGTGCGAGGCAGCGGTCGCCATCTTCCGTGAACAAAAGGCCGGGCATCTGGTGACGATCTCGTCAATGAGTGCGATGCGTGGCCTGCCCCGCAATCTGACCACCTATGCGGCCACGAAGGCTGGCTTGGCGGCTTTGACCGAGGGGATTCGGGCCGATTTGCTCCACACCCCGATCAAGGTTTCGACCATCTACCCTGGCTACATCGAAACGGAGCTGAGCACCAAGTCGGCCAAGACACCGTTGATGGTGGATGCCGAGTCTGGGGCGCGAGCTTTGGTGGCGGCCATCGAGCGTGAGCCCGCGAAGGCGTGCGTGCCCGCTTGGCCGTGGACGCTGATGGGGTGGGTCATGCGCAACGCGCCGCTGAGCGTGGTGGCGCGCATGAGTTGAGGTTCATGCGCACTATTGCCTGATCAAGGAGTGGATCGACCCTCCGAGGGCTTGATCACCGACTGGCATCACGCAAAAATCAAGGCAATCATCAATTGAATCCTGGGGTGGGTGCGCATGGCCGTCGTGTTACTGGTTCATGAGGATACGGCGGCGCGAGATTGCCTTGCCGCGATCTTGGGTGCCCAAGGCCATACCCTCAATTGGCAGGTTGCTCCGCAAGCTGCCCTCGATGAAGTTCTGAGTGCCAGCATCGACCTCGTCGTCGTAGCCGAGGCCTGTGCGACTCTGGCTGGTGATTCGCTCGCCTCT
>JAGWLR010000005.1 GCA_028864885.1 Burkholderiales bacterium
CGCAAAGGCATGGTGGTGCGCGAGGGCGGCACCTGAACCTGGGCGATCTGCTCGTCGGGCACGAAAAACACCAAGCGCCCGCGCATCACGCGCCCGTTCAGACCAACGATTTCACAGGGCTCATGGTCGCTTTGCGGAACCGGCTGGGGATAACAGGCGTAGGGGGGCGTGGGCCAGCGAAACACCCCGGAATCGGACTCCGATGAGGGCTCATCCACCAGCGGGAAAGGTGGTTGTGGGGTGTCAGACATGGCGCAGTGATCCTATTCAACCACTGCCATCTTATGAAAAAGGGCCGAATTTGATCGATTCAACTGCGGAGAAAACGCCCCGCAGTTGGTGATTCAACCTGTCGCGAATCAGAAATCCAGCGAGTTGAAAACAAATTCAAATGGACACGGCACGATCTTGTTTTCGTTCATGGGAAGCACCTGAGTGCGCTCAAGAGCCCGAATCACCGCTTCATCGTAGCGAGGGTTCCCCGAAGAAGCCATGATGGTGCTGCGGGTGATTTTGCCGTCCTTGGTGCACTCGACTCGGACCAGCACTTTGAAATTGGTGCTTCCCTCTTGCGCAAACACGATGTTGGGTCGGATCCGCGCCACCAGGCGGCCCTTGTAGCTGTCGCTCATGCCAGCCGCAGCTGCCTGATCTTGCGCCAGGTTCCGCATCAGTCGATCCAGATTGGCTCGTCGCTGCGCCGCCAGCTTTTCGGCTTCGCGCTTGGCTTGCGCGTCTTCCGCGGCTTTGGCTTTCGCCGCTGCCTTGGGATCGATCAGGGGCTTGGGCGGGATCGGCTTTTCAGGCTTGACCTCTGGCTTGGGCGGCACCTTCTTGGGCGGATCGGGCAGGAACACCTCTTTGGGTTCCTTCTTCGGATGCTTCTTGATCTCTTTTTCGACCTTCGGCTTCGGTTTGGGTTTCACCGGCGTCACCTGGATGTCGGCAGGCCGCTCCTCCTGCGATTCGGCAGCAGGTTGATCCGGCTCGACCGGCTTCGGGGGTGGGGTGACCTCCGCAGGTTGCGGGTCAGGCACAGGCTTGATCGGCTCTTGCACCCGCGGCACTTCGGTCCAGACTTCGGCTTCGACGGCAGGCGGCTCTTGAATCTTCCAGCGAACGCCCAGGGCCAGGGCCCCCACCAACAACAGGTGAAAGAACACCGCCAAAGCCAAGCCAGGCTTCCAGCCTCCCGCATCCTGCGGGTGGAAACGGACCGGTTCAGAATGCACAGCACCCCCGAGGGACATGATCAGCCACCCGTGGTTCGCACCGACAACCCGACCCGGGCCACCCCCGCACGCTGCAAGGTGTCCATGATCTTGACCACGGCGTCATATCGAACATCCTTGCGAGCCGAGATGATCACCGGCACCCCAGACACGCCGCCTTCCGCGCTGTTCTGGACCTCTTTCACGCGCGATGCCAGGTCGTCAAGCATGACCATGCCCGCGTCCTGACTGTTGACCTTCATCTTCACGCGGCCCTCGTCCTCGACGATGAGTTCAACCACCTTTTCAGGCGCTTTTTGGGCCTTGCCCATGGTCGGAAGGTCGATCACCCCTGTGGGCAGCAAGGGTGCACTGACCATGAAGATGATGAGCAGCACCAGCATGACGTCGATGAACGGCACCATGTTGATTTCGCTCTTGGTACGGCGGCGTCGACCGCCCTGCCCAAAGTGTTCTGCCACGATGTCGGCTCCAGTTTAAGCAGAGCGACCCACGTCGGCTGGCATCGCATTGCGCGCCAGGATGTTGGAGAACTCTTCGACAAAGGACTCCATTTGGATGGCAATGCGATCGATGTCACGAGAGAGTCGGTTGTAGGCCAACACCGCGGGAATCGCCGCGAACAAGCCAATGGCCGTGGCCACCAGCGCCTCGGCAATCCCCGGGGCCACAGTGGCCAACGTCACTTGCTGCAGGTTCGACAAACCGGTGAAGGCGTGCATGATCCCCCACACGGTGCCGAACAAGCCGATATATGGCGACACCGAACCGACCGACCCCAGAAAATCGAGCTTGGCTTCGATCACGTCCATTTCACGCTGGTAGCTGGCCCGCATGGCGCGACGCGACCCATCCAGCAAAGCAGCCACATCGGTCACGCGGCGCTCACGCAGTTTCATGAACTCGCGCATGCCTGCAGCAAAGATCCGTTCTTGGGGCGACACTGGCCCATCACCGCGCTGGGCGTCTTGATACAGCTCTTGCAAGGTTCGCCCGGTCCAGAATGCCTGGTCGAACTCCTCGTTGTCGGCCTTGACCCGCCGCAAGCCAATCACCTTGCCAAAAATCACGGTCCAGCTCGCCAGGGACACGGTCAGCAGCAAAGCCATCACCACTTGCACCACCGCACTGGCATGCAGGACCAATGCAATGATGGACAAATCCTGGTTCATGAACGTCAACCTCCAAAATTCAGTTGTGATCCCTGGCTGGATCGCCTGTCAGCGCCGCCAACATGTCTGCCGGGATGCGGCCAGGTCGAAAGCCGTCCGGGCCGGGTTGTACCCAACCGATCCGGATCTGCCCTTCTGTGAGCACCTCATCCCCTCGTAATACCTTCTGATCGAACACCATCGAAGCCTTGCCGGCCTCCACCACCCGCACCGTCACAGTCAACCAATCATCCAGTCGTGCCGGACGCAGGTAGCGAACCTGGGTTTCGCTGACCACGAACATGCCCCCACCGGATTGCCGGGCGGCTTCTTGTCCATGCCCCAAACTGCGCAGCCATTCGGTGCGAGCCCGTTCCATGAAGCGAAGGTAATTGGCGTAAAACACGATGCCACCGGCATCGGTGTCTTCCCAATACACCCGTACGTGGATCTGAAATGCCGGCGGTGGGTTCCCTGAGCCGGCAGTGGTCTTGGCTTTCATCGGGCTCGATTATCGCGGGTTTACGCCCCGATCTCGGCCCCTCACAGCCAATCAGGTGACTGAACAGCCTGTAAAGTAATCTGAAGATCGCCGTCGCGCTCGCGGCGGCGCAACCACCACACCCCACCTTTTTTGACGGACCAGGCCAGATCCTGCCCCGTGAGCAAGCGGGCGGCCAGCATGCCCAAGGTGGGTTGGTGTCCCACGATCAAGACGGGGTCGCGGCCATCCGGCCATTTAGCCGCCTTGAGCAGGTCATCGACGCTCCCTTGCGGGTTGAGCGATTTCACGGTCTTGAACGAGCGCCCCAGGGCCAAAGCCGTTTGCTGGGTGCGCTGCGCAGGACTGACGATAACCCGGGTGGACTCGGGCAGGCGCTGGTTGAGCCACGCGGCCATGCGCTCGGCCTGCTTGTGGCCCTTGGCGGTCAGGCAACGCGCGAGGTCGCGCTCCGGGTCGATGTGATAGGTGAGAGGCTGGCCGCTGGCGACCGCCTGCGACTGTGCCTCGTCAAGAGGGAGGTCTTCGGCTTGTGCGTGGCGCCACAGAATCAGATCCATCCCCCTTCTCCCGTTCTCGCTCAGATCAAAGTGCGGCGCGGTAGCGGGCCATCAAGGCCTGCTGGGCGCTGAGCCCTTCTGCCCCGACCCGGGTGTAGAAGCCTTCGCTGTCCTGCACCCAGGCATCGCGCCCGTCCATCAAATACGGAATCAGGCATTCGTCGATGACGCGCTGCCGCAAGGCGTTGTCTCGCACGGGCCAGGCCAGTTCGATGCGACGGGTCATGTTGCGGTTCATCCAGTCGGCGCTGGAGAGGAACAAGACCTCGTCGTGCTCGCTTTCACCCCAACGGAAATAGATGACCCGGGTGTGCTCCAACATGCGCCCCACCACCGATCGCACCCGGATGCGATCCGTCAGCCCGGGAACCCCAGGCGGCAACACGCAGGCCCCGCGGACGATCAGATCGATCTCGGCACCGGCCTGCCCGGCTTCGATCAGGGCCCGAATCAGGGGTTCGTCGGTCAGGGCGTTGACCTTGACCACGATGCGCGCCACTCGGCCTTCTCGCGCGGCTTCGGCCACCCGACCAATGTAGCGAATGAAGGCCTTTTGCAGATTCGAGGGCGCCAACAACAGTTGCTTGGCGGTCTTGAGCTGGGCCATGCTGGACAACTGGGTGAACAGCATGTCGACGTCGGCGGTGATGTCCGGGTTGCTCGTCAGATAACCAACGTCGGTGTACAGCCTGGCCGTTTTGGGGTTGTAGTTACCTGTCGACAAGTGCGCATAACGCCGCAGGCGTCCCGCTTCGCGCCGGGTCACCAGCATCATCTTGGCGTGAGTCTTGAGCCCGACGATGCCATACACCACCTGAGCCCCCAAGGCCTCCAGCCGCTCAGCCCAGTTGATGTTGGCCTCTTCATCGAAGCGGGCCTTCAACTCCACCACCGCCAGCACTTCCTTGCCGCGCCGCACAGCTTCCAGCAACAGATCCATCAGGACTGATTCGCTGCCAGTTCGGTAGATGGTCTGCTTGATGGCCAGCACATTCGGGTCGTAGACCGCCTCACGCAGAAACTGAACCACCGCATCGAACGACTCAAATGGATGGTGCAACATCACATCCTGCTGTCGCAGATATTCGATCATGCCGCCGTGCTGAGGTAAGCCTTCTGGCCAACTGGGCTGGTAGGCCGGGAAGCGCAAATGATCACCCTCGACCTGATCCACCACCTGAGACAGACGCACCAGGTTCACCGGCCCGTTGACATGAAACAAGGCGTGGTGGGAGAGATCAAACTGTTCCAACAGGAAATCCGACAGATCCTTGGGGCAACTGCGCACCACTTCCAGCCGAATGGCCTGCCCGAACTGACGGGTGCTCATCTTCGAGCGCAAGGCCACCCGCAGATCGGTGACATCATCCTCATCGACTTCGATGTCAGAGTCGCGTGTCAGGCGAAATTGCGAAAACGCCTTGATTTCACGCCCGGGGAACAACTCATGCAGGTGGGCCCGAATCACGCTGGACAAGAGCACGAAGCTCTGATTGCCGTCGCTGATGTCGTCAGGCAGGCGAATCACCCGAGGCAGCACCCGCGGAATGCGCACAATCGCGATGTCGTTGTCGCGGCCGAAGGCATCTCTCCCGCCCAGGCGCACAATAAAGTTCAGCGTCTTGTTGGCCACCTGCGGAAACGGGTGCGAGGGATCCAGCCCGATCGGCACCAACAGCGGCTGCACCTGCTTCTGGAAAAAACCGGACACCCACTCACGCTGCGCGTTGTTGCGCTCATCGTGGTTGAGGATGACGATCCCCGCTGCGCGCAACTGCGGCCCGAGTTCGTCGTTGAAGACTCGGTACTGATCCTCGACCAGTTGATGGGCCTCTTTGGCCACGTCGGCCAGGTATTGGGCGCCGATGCCGGTTCCGCGGGTCTTGGATGCCTCCAAGATGTCGGCATACCGCACCTCGAAGAATTCATCCAGGTTGGACGACAGGATGCAGATGTAGCGCAGGCGCTCCAGCAGGGGGACATCGCCCCGTTGGGCCTGGGTCAGCACCCGGCGGTTGAATTCGAGAATAGCCTGTTCGCGGCTGAGCAATTTCAAACGAGGCGCTCCTGGCACTGGTGAACCTTCTATGACGACTGCGTAACAACTCAATACTAATTTGAGTTTATGTTCAACCACGTGTCAGGAGTTTGACAAAACGATGACGGATCAGACCAAGGGTTCTCTCGGCGTTGTCTCCTTGCGTCGTTTGGGGGCATTGAGGGTGTGTGCAGGAGGCCTGGCGGGGCGGATTAGGATGACGGCTTCGGGCTCGTTCCCTCAAAAGGAAAACTCCCACCATGTCGGCTTTTGTTTTTGAAACCGCCCCCAAGATCGTCTGCGAACAGGGTGCAGCCCTGAAATTGGGTGAAATCGCCCGCGGAATGGGGCTGCAGCAGGTGTTTCTGGTGACGGATGACGGACTGGTGAAGGCGGGCGTCACGGATGGTGCGGTGTCGGCCCTGCGTCAGGCCGGTGTGGCTGTGCATGTGTTTTCCGAGGTGCTGGCCGACCCGCCAGAGGCCTCGGTCGAGTCAGCCGTGGCCCGGGCTCGCTCGGTTCAAGCCGATGGCGTCATCGGACTGGGGGGCGGCAGCTCAATGGATACCGCCAAGTTGGTGGCCCTGCTGGCCTGCACGCCACAACACCTGACCGAGGTCTACGGAGTTGGCTTGGCTCGCGGCCCGCGCCTGCCGCTGATTCAGATTCCGACCACGGCAGGAACCGGCTCGGAAGTCACCCCCATCTCGATTGTGACTACCCCCTCGCATGAAAAAAAGGGCGTGGTGTCTCCCCTGCTTTATCCCGACGTGGCCGTGCTCGACAGCTTGCTGACCCTGGGCCTGCCTCCCGCCATCACAGCCATGACCGGGGTAGATGCGATGGTCCATGCGATCGAAGCCTTCACCTCTCGCCACAAAAAGAACCCGGTTTCGGATGCCTTGGCGCTTCAGGCACTGCAACTGCTGTATCAACACATCCGCACCGCTGTGAACGACGGCCGACACGCGGATGCACGCGAGCGCATGCTGCAAGGCTCGCTGATGGCCGGCATGGCGTTTGCCAACGCGCCGGTGGCGGCAGTGCATGCCCTGGCCTACCCTTTGGGTGGGCACTACCACTTGCCACATGGCTTGTCGAACTCATTGGTGCTGGCAGCGGTACTGCGATTCAATCTGCCGACGGCCCAATCTGCGTATGCACAACTGGGGCGGGCCATCTTGCCCGAACTGCATCAAAGCGACGACAGCACCGCGGCCAAGGGCTTCGTCAAAGCCATGAGCGACTTGGTGGCGGCCATGCCCTACCCTCAATCCCTGCGTGAGGCGGGGATCCGGCAAGAAGATCTGCCCATGCTTGCCCGAGACGCCATGAACGTACAGAGGCTGCTGGTCAACAACCCGCGTGACGTGACCCTCGATGACGCCCTGGCGATCTATCAAGCTTCATTTTGAATCGCCACACCCCCATCAGTAAACTGACACCATGAGCGCGCCCACCCCGTCTGATCATTTAACCGATCCACAACTGCTTCGTGCTCAGGCCTACATCGGCGGACAGTGGCTGGCGGCCGACGACGGATCAAGCCAAGCGGTCATCAATCCGGCCACCGGCGATGTGATCACGCATGTTCCTGACATGGGCGAGGCGGAGTCGGATCGGGCCATTGCGGCCGCCCAAAGGGCTTTGCCCGAGTGGCGCGCCCGCACAGCAAAAGACCGCGCGCAAGTGCTACGCCGCTGGTACGACTTGGTCATGGCCAATCAGGAGGATCTGGCGCGCCTGATGACCCTGGAGCAAGGCAAACCCCTGGCGGAAGCGCGTGGCGAAGTCGCCTACGGCGCCTCGTTCATCGAATGGTTTGCCGAAGAAGGCAAGCGCGTGTATGGCGAAGTCATCCCGTCGCCCACCGCCGACAAGCGTCTGATGGTGATCAAACAAGGCGTGGGCGTGACGGCCGCCATCACGCCATGGAACTTCCCGATCGCCATGATCACTCGCAAGGTGGCACCGGCCCTGGCGGCAGGGTGTACCTCGGTGGTGAAACCGGCTGAAGCCACGCCTTTGTGCGCCCTGGCGTTGGCCGAGTTGGCGCATCGCGCGGGCATCCCAGCAGGCGTACTGAATGTGCTCACGACCAGCCGCCCTGCCGTGGTGGGGCAGGCGCTGACCCGCAGCCCTTGGGTGAAAAA
This sequence comes from Burkholderiales bacterium, assembly GCA_028864885.1. Taxonomy (GTDB): domain Bacteria; phylum Pseudomonadota; class Gammaproteobacteria; order Burkholderiales; family Burkholderiaceae_C; genus Aquabacterium. The sequence continues at coordinate 7,637 of JAGWLR010000005.1, forward strand.
GCTGTCGTTCACCGGCTCCACGCCGGTGGGCAAACGCTTGATGGCCCAATGCGCCGACTCGGTCAAGCGTGTGTCGCTCGAATTGGGCGGCAACGCCCCCTTCATCGTCTTTGACGACGCAGACCTGGATGCTGCGGTCAAAGGCGCCCTGGCTTCGAAATACCGCAACGCTGGCCAGACCTGTGTGTGTGCCAACCGCATCCTGGTGCACGACCGGGTGTATGACGCGTTCACCGAGCGACTGGTGCAGGCCGTTTCACAGATGAAGGTGGGCAATGGACTGGATGCCGACACTCAGATCGGGCCCTTGATCAATGAGACGGCGCTGACCAAGGTCGAGCGTCTGGTGGCCGATGCCGTGCAACAAGGGGCGCAAGTGGCGTGCGGCGGCACCCGCCATGCAGCAGGCGGGCTGTTTTATGCACCTACCGTGCTCACCCAGGTGCATGCCGGCATGGCGCTGGCGCAAGAAGAAATCTTCGGCCCGGTGGCGCCCATCTTCCGGTTCAGCACCGATGAAGAAGCCGTGCGCATGGCCAACGACACCCGCTACGGCCTGGCCTCTTACTTCTATTCAAGAGACATTGGCCGGGTCTGGCGCGTGGCTGAGCAGCTTGAATACGGCATGGTCGGCATCAACGAAGGGCTGATCTCCAATGAGGTCGCACCGTTCGGCGGGGTGAAGGAGTCAGGCTTCGGGCGTGAAGGTTCCCACCACGGCATCGACGAGTACCTGCAGCTCAAATACCTCTGCATGGGCGGGATTTGAGCCCCGCTCTTCGGGTCAATGCGCCGCTTCCCAATTAGGGCCCACGCCCACCTCGGCCAGCAAAGGCACTTTCAGCTGGGCCACTGAAGCCATCAGGCGCGGCACTTCAACTCGGATCCAGTCCACCTCATCATGCGGCACTTCCAGCACCAGCTCGTCGTGCACCTGCATGATCATCGACGAGCGCTTGCCCAGGCTCTCCAGCGTATCCTGCACGGCCACCATGGCCAGTTTGATCAGATCCGCCGCGGTGCCTTGCATGGGGGCATTGATCGCAGCCCGTTCGGCTGCCGCCCGCATCGGGCCATTGCCGCTGTTGATCTCGGACAACCACAACCGGCGCCCAAACACCGTTTCAACGTAGCCCTGGTGCTTGGCTGCCACACGGGTTTCATCCATGTAGCGCTTCACGCCTGGGTAACGTTGAAAGTACCGTTCGATGTAGGCCGCAGCGGCTGAGCGTTCGATGCCCAGATTGGAAGCCAGACCAAATGCGCTCATGCCGTAGATCAGACCGAAGTTGATGACCTTGGCGTAACGACGCTGCTCATTGCTGACCTGATCGGGCGCCACCCCGAAGATTTCAGAAGCCGTGGCCCGGTGCACGTCCATGCCTTCGGCAAAGGCACGCAGCAAGTTCTCGTCTTCCGAGATGTGAGCCATGATGCGCAACTCAATCTGGGAATAGTCAGCCGAGACGATGACATGGCCCTCAGGCGCGATGAAAGCCTCGCGGATGCGCCGCCCTTCAGCGGTGCGAACCGGGATGTTCTGCAGGTTGGGCTCATTGCTGGACAAGCGCCCAGTCACCGCCACAGCCTGGGCATAGTTGGTGTGAACCCGACCGGTTTGTGGGTTGATCATCTGTGGCAACTTGTCGGTGTAGGTCGACTTCAGCTTGGCCACGCTGCGGTATTCCAGGATGCGCGCCGGCAGGGGATAGTCCTCCGCCAACTTTTCGAGCACCTCTTCATTCGTCGAGGGCGCACCGGATGCCGTCTTCTTGACCACCGGCAGGCCCTGCTTGGTGAACAGGATCTCACCGATCTGTTTGGGCGACCCGAGGTTGAAAGGTTGGCCCGCGAGTTCGTAGGCCTGCTGTTCCAACTCCACGATGCGTTGTCCCAGCTCATGACTTTGCTGCTGCAGCAAGGCGCGGTCGATCAACACGCCGTGGCGCTCGATGTGCTGCAACACCCGTGAGGTAGGCATCTCAAAGCGTTGATAGATGTCGAGCAGTTTGGGGTCGGCCTGCAGCCGCGGCCACAGCACCTGATGAACGTGCAGGGTCAGGTCGCTGTCTTCACAGGAGTACTGTGAGGCACGCTCCACCGCGACTTGTGCAAACGGAATCTGCTGGGCGCCCTTGCCCGCCACATCCTCGTAGCTCAACCCTTCGCGGTTCAGATAGCGTCGCGCCAGATCCCCCAGATTATGTTTGCGATGGGCTTCGAGCACATAGCTTTGCAGCATGGTGTCGTGACGGTAGCCACGCGCCGTGATGCCGTGGTTGGCCAACACATGGACGTCGTACTTGATGTGCTGCCCGACCTTGGCGCGATCCGCGTCTTCCAGCCAAGGCTTGAGCTTGGCCAGCACCTCTTCCATCGGTAATTGAGTCGGAGCATCGGGCCCCTCATGGCGCAAGGGGATGTAGCACGCATGACCCACCTGATCGCTGAACGACAAGCCCACGATGCGGGCTTGCATCGCATCCAAGGAGTCCGTCTCGGTGTCAAAGGCCACGAGATCAGCTGCCTGGATGCGGCTCAACCAGCGATCAAACGTGGCCCAGTCCAGCACGGTTTCGTAATGTGTTTGAATGGCGCCCCCTTCGGACCCAACGGGCACAGCGGGGTCGGCCGAGGCCGGATCGGCAAACAGATCCCCTGTGGCACCGGCAACCACCTGGGGGGCAGCCACGGGCAACGTGCTGGCCGATCCGCCTTTGACGCCGCCAGTCAGTTGCTTTTCAAGTTCGGCCCGGGCGCTGCGGAAGCCATAGCGGGTATAAAAATCGAGCAGTCCCGGCTGATCCGGTGCGCGCAGCGCCAAGGGATCGAGCGAAGGCCAAGGTGCGATGTAGCCGCTGAGATCGCAATCTGTCACCACAGTGATGAGGCGGCGCCCCTGCGGCAGCCAATCCAGTGCCTTGCGCAGGTTCTCCCCCGCGACACCCTTGATCTGATCGGCCGCAGCCATCACGCCTTCCAGCGAGCCGTATTCGGCAATCCACTTGGCAGCCGTCTTGGGGCCCACCTTTTCGACACCGGGCACATTGTCCACGGCGTCCCCGATCAGCGTCAGGTAGTCGATGATTCGGTCCGGCGGCACCCCGAACTTGGCCATCACCCCGGCCTGGTCCAGGGTCTCATTGCTCATGGTGTTGACCAAGGTGACGTCCTCGGTCACGAGTTGGGCCAGATCCTTGTCGCCGGTGGAGATCACAACGCGGTGACCGCTTTCAGCGCCGAACTTGGCCAGCGTGCCGATGGCATCGTCGGCTTCGATGCCGGGCACCTCCAGAATCGGCCAGCCCAGCAGTTTCACCACCTCATGGATCGGCTCGATTTGGGCCCGCAAATCATCAGGCATCGGCGGTCGGTGGGATTTGTACTCTGGATACCACTCGTCTCGGAACGTGGGGCCCTTGGCATCGAACACACACACGGCATGCTCGGCCTGGACGTCCTTTCGCAAACGCCCCAGCATATTGACCATGCCATGAATGGCCCCGGTGGCCTGTTGCTCGGGCCCGCGCAAATCGGGCATGGCATGGAAGGCGCGGTAGAGATAGCTGGAGCCATCTACCAGCAAAAGGATGGGGCGAGATTCAGTAGGGCGGGCCGTGTCGTTCATGCCCACCATTGTGGGCCCGAATGGCTCATTGCTCATGCCTGGCCACGGTCGGTCGGGTTTCGTGAATACCCCCTTCTGCAATGGCACAGCAGCGACATTTCTGACGGAACGCTTGCTCATGATGAAAAAAGTGGCCGCAACCGGACACAAAAATCACGGCGACCGAAGCGCGCCCGGGCGCCCGGACTTCTACAATCTCGGACTCGCCCCCCAACGTTGCCCGCGGGGGACCGGTTCATTTTTGTTCCCCCCTTGACTCATGGCCGTTTTCACTGAAGTCACCCCTCCAGAAGCATCTGCATTGCTGGCCGAATTGGGTCTGGGTACGCTGCAATCCATGCAGGGTTGCGCATCGGGTATCGAAAACACGAATTACTTCGTCTCGACCGACCGGGGCGACTACGTGCTGACCCTGTTCGAGCGGCTCAGCTTTGCGCAGCTGCCCTTCTACCTGAATCTGATGCACCACTTGGCGGCCAAGGGCATCCCGGTGCCTGCACCGCAGGCCAACGCCCAAGGCGACATCTTGCACACGCTCAAGGGCAAGCCTGCCGCGGTGGTCACGCGGTTGAAAGGCCGCAACCAACTGGCCCCACAAGCAGCCGATTGCGCCCAAGTGGGCGCCATGCTCGCCCGCATGCACCTGGCTGGGCAGGACTACCCAGCGCAGCAGCCCAATTTGCGCGGCCTGGCCTGGTGGATCGAGACGATCCCGGTCGTATTGCCCCATCTGAATCCCCAGCAAAAGGGGTTGATCGAGTCCGAACTGCGCTTTCAGCAAGAGCTGGCTGCCAGCGAGGCCTACCGCCGGCTGCCGCACGGCCCCATCCATGCCGATCTGTTCCGTGACAACGTGATGTTCGATGGCTCCCAGCTATCGGGCTTCTTCGACTTTTACTTTGCCGGCTGTGACACCTTTGGCTTCGACATTGCCGTGTGCCTCAATGATTGGTGCATCGACCTCGGCACCGGTGCCCTGGACGAAGCGCGGGCGCGGGCGTTTGTGGCAGCCTATGACCAGGTTCGCCCGCTGACGCCCGACGAGTTGGCCCTGCTGCCTGCCCTGCTGCGATCGGCTGCCCTGCGTTTTTGGACTTCACGCCTGTGGGACTTCTACCTGCCACGGGATGCCGCCATGCTCCAACCGCATGACCCGACCCACTTCGAGCGGGTCTTGACCCTGCGACGCGATCAACCCTGGCAGTACACACGGGCTTGAGAACATGAAACTTCGTCTGGTCCCCGCCAGCCAGGGTCTGGTCTGGCTGCGCAACGGTTTGTTGGTGTGCTGGAAGCAATCCATCGGCTACCTGGGGCTGATGGGCCTGCTAGCCAGCATGGGCTTGTTGCTGTTGGCCATCCCGATCGTCGGCCCCCTGCTGGGTATGGGCGCCATGCCGATCATTTGGATGGGCTTCATGATCGCCACCCGCAGGGTGGTGACCGGCAAACGCATCACCCCGGGCGTGCTGCTGGAGCCCTGGCTGGCCCCGCAGGCGCCGCGCAAGCAGTGGCTGCAACTGGGCGGGGCCTACATTGCCGCCATGATGCTGGCCATGCAAATGGCCGATTGGTTTGGCCCCAGCATGGACGCCCTGAACGCAGCCAGCGACCAGGCCAAAGATGTCATCGACTTGGCCAGCAACCCGGTGGTACAGGCTGACCTGTTGTGGCTCTGGGCTTTGACGCTGCCAGTCATCCTGCTGTTCTGGCACACGCCGGCGCTGGTCATGTGGGGTCGAGTCCCTGTCATCAAATCGCTGTTCTTCAGCCTGGTGGCCAGTTGGCGCAACCTGACCGCCTTCGTCGTCTACGGGCTGGGCTGGCTGGGTGTGGCCACTGCCGTGGCCGTGTTGATCCGCTTGATCGCCTGGATCTTGCCCGTGCCAGTGCTGGCGGAAATCGCCGCCGTGATCATCGGGATGTGGACCGCCGGGGCGTTTTACGCATCGCTTTACTTCACCGTGATCGACTGCTTCGAGGCCGCCGATCAACAAGCCTGAAGCGTCTCCTCAAGCGGTGAGACGCTCCACTCCCGGCAAGGGGCAGGCGTAGATGGCATTGCGCAAGGCCGCAATCGCTTCATACCGGGTGAAGCTGCGGCGCCAGGCCAGAACCACGCGGCGCGTCGGCACCGGATCTTCGAACGGAATGTAGCCGATGTGGGGATTCGGCTCAGGTGGCACAGACAACTGAGGCACCACAGTCACCCCCATGCCGGCTGCCACCATGTACTTGATGGTTTCAAGCGACGAGCCTTCAAAGCTTTTGCGGATGCCCTCGGCATCGCTGGAAAACCGGGCGTACTCGGGGCAGACCTCGAGCACATGGTCGCGAAAGCAATGGCCGGCGCCGAGTAGCAACATGGTCTCTTTCTTGAGTTCTTCGGCGCTGACCTTGTCACGTTGGGCCAGGTGGTGCGTGCGCGGCACCGCCACCATGAACGGCTCTTCGTACAGGGGGGCCACCGCCAAGCCTGCATCCATGAAGGGCTCGGCCATGATGGCGCAATCCAATTCGCCAGCACGCAGCATGTCGAGCAATTTGGACGTGAAGTTCTCTTGCAACATCAGCGGCATCTGCGGCACATGGGCAATGGCCTCTCGAACCAGATCAGGCAGCAGGTAAGGCCCAATGGTGTAGATCACGCCTAAACGCAAAGGCCCGGCCAACGGATCCTTGCCACGCTTGGCGATCTCCTTGATCGATTGCGCCTGCTCCAGCACCGACTGAGCCTGGCGAATGATGTCCTCGCCCAGTGGCGTCACGGTGATCTCGGCACTGCCTCGCTCGAAGAGCTTGACATCGAGCTCGTCTTCGAGCTTTTTGACCGCCACCGACAAGGTCGGCTGGGACACGAAACAGGCCTCGGCGGCACGTCCAAAGTGCTTCTCGCGGGCCACTGCAACGATGTAGCGAAGTTCAGTCAGCGTCATGCGGCGATCTTATGTCAAAGGTCGGCCAGCGCTTTCACACGGCGTGGTCCCAGGGCACCGACAAACGCACCGCACCATTGATGATGCCCACCATCGAGTAGGTCTGGGGGAAGTTGCCCCACAACTCTCGCGTGGCCGGGGCGATGTCTTCCGACAGCAGGCCCACGTGGTTGCGGCAGGCCAGCAGGGCCTCAAAGATGGCGCGAGCTTCATCATGGCGCCCGATGCGGGCCAGGGCGTCGATGCGCCAGAACGCACACACATTGAACGCCGTTTCCGGGCGGCCGAAATCGTCCGGCTCTTCGTAGCGCCGCATGAAGGGGCCATCGCCCAAGGTCTTCTCCAGCGCATCGACCGTCTTGACGAAGCGCTCATCTCGGGGCGAGATGAACCCCACTTCGGCCATCAGCAACACACTGGCATCGAGGTGCTCGCCGCCGAAGCTTTCCACAAAAGCCTGACGCCGGTCCGACCAGGCCAGAGACAGGATCTTGTCTTGAATGATCTGAGCGCGATTGCGCCAACAACTCGCGCGCTCGGCCTGCCCAAAGGCAACTGCAATCTTGGCCAACCGATCGCAGGCCGCCCAGCACATGAGAGACGAAGACGTGTGGACGCGGGCTCGGGTTCGCAGCTCCCACATACCGGCATCGGGTTGGTCATGCAATCGCCAGGCTTGTTCACCCATCGCTTCGAGCGCCTGGAAATCAGTCAAGTCGGCTTGTCTGAACAGGCGGTGGTCGTAAAAAGCTTGCGCAGCGCCCAGCACGATGTTGCCGTAGACATCGTGTTGAAAGTGCTCATAAGCTTGGTTGCCGACCCGCACGGGGCCCATGCCACGATACCCGCTCAAATGAGCCAATTGGGTTTCATGCAACTCCTTCTCCAGGCCCAGCCCATAGAGGGGCTGAATATGCCCTGTGTCGGCCCCTCTCACCACATCGTGCAGCCAACGCAGGTAATCCTCCATGGTGCCCACTTCAGACAAACTGTTGAGGGCGCGCACCACAAAGAAGGCGTCGCGCAACCAGCAATAACGGTAGTCCCAGTTGCGCTGACTGTGCGGGGCCTCAGGAATGCTGGTGGTCATGGCCGCGACGATGGCGCCCGTCTCTTCGAATTGACACAGCTTGAGCGTGATCGCGGCCCGGATGACCGCATCCTGCCATTCGAAGGGCAATGCCAGGCGCCGGGTCCAGTGGCGCCAGTAAATCGTGGTGTGCTCCTGAAAATCACGCGCGGTTTCTTCGATACCGCCCTCGAAGGTTTCGTCCGGCCCCAAACACAAACTGATGGGGCCCGACAACGAAAACCACGTTTCGTCAACGACATAGGTAATCGGGGCATTGGTCGTCAAGCGCACCACATAGCTGGACGTGACATAACGAACATGGTTGCTGCCCCGCGTGATCATGGGCGCTTCTCGCCCCCACTGGCCTCGTGGGCGCACGACGACTCGAATGCGTGGATGCCCCCCGATGGGTTGCACCCGGCGCACCAGTTGCATGGGACGGAACGTCCGATCCCGCACCACGAAGCGAGGCGCAAAGTCCACGATCTCGACCCCACGCCCCTCGGCATCGAACAAGCGGGTGCGAAGCACGGCCGTGCCGGCGTCGTAGCTTTGCTCGGACCGAACCATGCCTTCGAGCTCGACACTCAGCGTCCCGTCTTGCCCGATGCCATCGGCAGAATCAAGCAAGGCATGAAACACGGGATCGCCATCGAATCGAGGCATGCAGCCCCAGACCACACGGGCCTTGGCATCCACCAAGGCACTGATTGCGCAGTTTCCAATCACCGCCAAGCTGAGAGAGGCTTCGTCGCCTGTTTCCGTCATCGCTTTCCCTTCGCATAATGCCCTTGCATCAGACAGGTCCCCCGGACCCGTAGTACATTTGTGCAAATGTATATTGATCCTAACACCCTGCGTGTTCAGGCACAGAACCCAAGGGGATGACCATGAACACCTTCCGGTTGCAACTGCGTTTTCTGCTACCGCTGCTCTTGGCGTTGATCCTGACGGCATACCTGGCTTTGCCGCTGATCGACAAAATGACTCTGCGATGGTTTGCTCGCGATGTCAATCTGCGCGGGGCACTGATCACCAACACCTTGTCCGACTCGATTTCAGAGGCGCTGCAGTCCAAGGCCAATGGGCGCTTGCAAGCGCTGTTCAGTCGCGCGTTGCAAGACGAGCGTCTGGTGGCCATCGGGCTGTGTGATCTGGAGGGGCACTATGTCCTCGAGACCTCGGCCTACCCGGCCAAACTGAGCTGCAACGAGGCCTACCGCATTGCCGAGTCCAACGAACCGCAGCTCAACATCGACGGCGGCTTTGTGCACGTGGGCAAGCACACGGTGGTGACGGATACGGGGCAACCGATTGCCGAACTGGTGCTGATGCATGACTTGAGCTTCATTGAAAAGCGCAGCAAAGACACTCAGCAATACCTGATCTTGCTGATCGCCGGGCTGGGCATCGTGGTGGCGTTGATCACGATGGTGGTCGCACAGCTAAGTTGGCGCGGTTGGGTCAGGGGCGCGCGCGCGCTGCTGCGTGGCGAGGGACTCCTCAGCCCCTTGCTGTCTCCATCACCCGAGCTGGCCCCTTTGGCGGCCGACCTGCGAACCCGGCTGCGGGATCTGGAAGACGAATACCGACGCTCGCTCGGCCCGGAAACCAATTGGGATCCCGAGCGGCTGCGTGCCTTGCTGCGCAGCCAGTTACGAGGCGACGAGTTGATCGTGGTCTCCAACCGTGAGCCCTACATCCACGAAAAGACCGATGACGGGATCGTCGTCACGCGCCCAGCCAGTGGTCTGGTCACCGCGGTCGAGCCGGTGATGCGCGCGTGCTCGGGCACCTGGATCGCGCACGGCAGCGGCAGCGGTGACAGGGCCAGCGTCGATGCTCATGACCGAGTCAGGGTGCCTCCAGGGCAAGAGGAATACACCTTGCGCCGAGTCTGGCTGTCTGAGGAGGAAGAGCAAGGCTACTACTACGGCTTTGCCAATGAGGGCCTCTGGCCTCTGTGCCACGTGGCGCACGTCCGCCCGGTGTTTCGTGAATCAGACTGGCAGCATTACAAGGCGGTCAACCAGCGCTTTGCGGATGCCGTCGTGGCCGAGGCACGCAGCGAAGACCCTGTGGTGCTGGTGCAGGACTACCACTTTGCCCTGCTGCCCGCGATGATCCGTGAACGCTTGCCACGCGCCACCATCATCACCTTCTGGCACATCCCATGGCCCAACCCTGAATCCTTCGGGATCTGCCCCTGGCGGCAAGAGATCCTCACCGGCATGTTGGGCAGCACCATCCTGGGCTTCCACACCCGATTCCATTGCAAGAACTTCATTGAAACGGTGGATCGCTATCTGGAAGCGCGGATCGAACACGAGCACTCGACCATCACGTACCGAGACATCGACACCTTCGTCGAAAGCTATCCGATCTCGATTTCGTGGCCCTCTGAGAAGACCACGTCCACCTGGGATTCGATTGCACACTGCCGCGCAGCGGTCTTCGAGCGGCTGGGGCTCAAACCCAATCAGAAACTGGCGGTGGGGGTCGATCGCTTTGACTACACCAAGGGCATTCTGGAACGCCTGCATGCGGTCGAACGCCTGCTTGAAAAACATCCTGAATGGATTGGTGTGTTCAGCTTCGTGCAGGTGGCCGCTCCTTCACGCAGTTCGCTGGAAGAGTACCAGGCCTTTCAGGCTCGGGTTCACAGCGTCACCGACCGCATCAACCAGCGTTTTGGGCGCGAAGGCTATCAACCGGTTCATCTGCTGGCCAAACACCACGATGAGCAGGCCATCAACGAACTCTACCGTGCGGCCGATGTCTGCGTGGTCACCAGCCTGCACGACGGCATGAACCTGGTGTGCAAGGAATTCATTGCCGCACGCAACGATGAGCGGGGTGTGCTGATCCTGTCGCGCTTTGCCGGTGCTGCTCGCGAACTCAACGAAGCCTTGGTTGTCAACCCATACCACGTTGAAGAAACCGCCGACGCCTTGCACCGCGCCTTGACCATGCCTGAGGCCGAACAACGCGAGCGCATGGCCAGCCTTCGCATGACCGTGCGCGAATTCAACGTCTACCGTTGGGCTGGGCGCATGTTGACCGACGCTGGCCGCTGGCGGCTGCGCGAACGCATCGAAGCCCGACTCAAGCATCACCAGAACCACTGACCCAAAGGACATGAGACACCTGTTTTCCCCACTGGGGCATCAATCCCTCAGCACCGTCATGCAGCTCAAGCCTCTGCTGGCGTTTGATTTCGACGGCACGCTGGCCCCCATTGTTCCGCGACCTGACGACGCCAAGGTCTCGATCAGCATCGCCAACAAATTGGCGCAGTTGGCCGAGCGCCTGCCGGTCGCGATCGTGACTGGGCGCAGCATCGCCGATGTGCAGCCCCGGCTCGGATTCGAGCCTGCCTACATCATCGGCAACCATGGTGCCGAAGACCCATTCGACGCGGCATTGGACACCGATCGTCTGGCCCACATCGAGCAACTGAACTGGCTTCGTCATAAGGTGTCGCTGGAAGCAGATCGCTTGTTGGCGGCCGGGGTTTCGGTGGAAGACAAACTCCACTCCATCGCGATCCATTACCGGCTGGCCAAAGATCGCGAACTGGCGCGCGCCACCATCGAATCGATTCTGCAGGACATGCCGCTCGGGCTTCACATCTTCGGGGGCAAATGCGTCGTCAACGTCGTCTCAGAAGCCGCGTCAGACAAAGGCAAAGCCGTTCAACACCTTTTACAGAGAACCGGGCGCAGCGCGGCAGTCTTCATGGGCGATGACCTGAATGACGAGGCGGTGTTCACCATCGCCCCAGCCCATTGGCTGACAGTGCGAATTGGCCGAGAGAATCCGGCCTCAAAGGCCCAGTTCTTTCTGGACAGCCACGCGGAAGTGGCCACCATGTTGCAGCAACTGCTGGATGCGGCACCCTGATCAATCCAGCAGGCCTCGCGCGATCACGGCGGCGCCCAGCAGACCCAAATCGGGATGGGTCACCACATGGACGGGCATGGATTCAAGCAGCGCTGAATAGGGGCCGGTGCGGTGAAATCCAGCTAAAAAGGCACCGTCCTTGACGGGCTCCATCAGCCGCGTCACCATCCCGCCGGCTACGAATACACCGCCTCGAGCCAGCAAGGTCAAGGCATGGCTGGCCGCTATGGCCCCATAAGACAGGAAGAACTCTTTCACCGCCGACAGCGCACGCGGCTCGGACTGCTCCCGCGCCCGACGCACCACCTCTTGCGCAGACAATCCAGAGTCATCCAATGACATGCTGAAGGGGGCACCTTCATCCAGGGCCCGATAGAGATGGACCAGTCCAGGCCCCGAAACGACATGCTCGGCCACCACGCGGTCCACAACTCCACGCATGCGCGCCATACACCGGGCCTGCACCTCATTGATGGGCGAGTAGCCCACGTGCCCGCCCTCGCCGGTCAGCACTTCGTAGCGCCCTTGCCGCCACACCCGCCACGCCACCCCTAAGCCCGTGCCCGCCCCGATCACCAGCTGATTGCCGCCAGGTGTGGGACGTCCAGGCTGCAACTCAAACAGGTCCTGTGGCGACAGGCTATCGATGCCGGAAGCGGCCGCTTCGAAATCATTCACCAGACGAATCGGGATCGGCCCCAGGGTCTGCTTCAGCCGAGCCGAGTCCAAAGTCCAGTTCAGATTGGTCATCCGCACTACGCCAGCATCAACGGGCCCAGCCACCCCCAGACACGCGGCACGGATCGGTCGAACTTGAATCAGGCTTTGATGCTGACGCAAGAAGTCATCCAGCAACGCATCAAAGCTGGGCCAATCCCGCGCAAGGTATCGCTGTTGAACAATGGCCTGCCAAGCCCCCCCTTGGGCATCGAACAAGCCCAGCAGGGTTTTGGTGCCGCCAACGTCTGCGCAAAGAATCATGTTCGCCCCTCTGTATCACTTCAGGCCTTGAGGTATTCAGACTTCTGCCCCAACCATCGTGCTACTTGTTTCTCCGCCACGCGAGGATGATCGCGCAGCAGTTTTTCAGCCACCGCCCGGGCACGCCCGATCATGGCCTGATCTTCGGCCAGATCGGCAAAGCGCAACAAGGCCGCCCCGGACTGTCGGGCTCCCATGAATTCACCCGGCCCTCGAATCTCCAGATCGCGCCGCGCGATTTCAAAGCCATCGTTCGTCTCTGCCATGGCCTTGAGCCGCGACTTGCCTGTTTCTGACAACGGCGAGGCATACAGCAGCACACACACACTGGCGACCGCCCCGCGGCCCACGCGCCCGCGCAGCTGATGCAACTGGCTCAGCCCAAAGCGCTCGGCGTGCTCAATGACCATCAAGCTGGCGTTGGGCACGTCCACCCCCACCTCGATCACGGTGGTGGCCACCAGTACCGACAAGGCACCTGAGGCAAACTGTCCCATCACCTCGGCCTTCTCTGCGGCCGGCAGGCGCCCATGCAACAAGCCCACCCCAAAGCCTTGCAAGGCTTCGCTCAGCTCCTGGTGAGTCTGGGTCACATTGCTCAGATCCAGCGGAGGGCGCTTGTTGCTGACCCGCCCGGCCTTTTCTTCCAAGGCTTGGTCTGACTCCTCCGTTTCATCGATCAAGGGGCACACCCAGTACACCTGCCGCCCCTTGGCCACTTCATCTCGGATCTTTTCAATCACTTCAGGCCGGCGTGTGTCGGCAAACACCTTGGTCACGATCGGAGTGCGCCCCGGTGGCAATTCATCGATGGTGCTGACCTCCAGATCAGCCAGATACGTCATCGCCAGCGTGCGGGGGATCGGGGTGGCGCTCATCATCAGCAGATGCGGCTCCAGTTCACTCGATTCGAGTTTGCGCCGCAACTGCAAGCGCTGCGCCACGCCAAATCGATGTTGCTCATCGATCAATGCCAAGCCCAATCGCGCGAACTCGACCTGATCCTGAATGACCGCGTGGGTGCCCACGACGAGTTGCGCCTCGCCGCTGGCCACCAAGGCCAGTTGCTCTTTCTTGGTCTTGGCCTTGAGGCTGCCCGTCAACCAGGCCACCTTCACCCCCAGGGGCTCCAGCCACGCCACGAGCTTGCGAAAGTGTTGCTCGGCCAGAATCTCGGTGGGGGCCATCAGCGCACACTGCCACCCCGCATCCATGGCCACCGCCGCTGCAATCGCCGCCACCACGGTCTTGCCCGATCCCACATCGCCTTGCAGCAATCGATGCATGGGCTGTGGTTTGGCCAGATCCAGTGCAATCTCATCGCACACCCGGCGTTGGGCCGCTGTCAGCTCAAAAGGCAGCACCGCCAGGAGCTTTTCATGCAGCCCCCCGCGCCGAGCCTGCAAGGCTGGAGCCTTCAAATGGGCGCGCTCCCGGCGAGCTTGCATCTGCGACAGCTGCTGCGCCAGAAGCTCTTCGAACTTCAGGCGCTGCCAGGCGGGATGCGAGTGATCTTCCAATACGGTGACCGACACCTCCGGGCTGGGGTGATGCAGAAAATGCAAGGCCTCGCGCAGGGTGGGCCAGCCGGCAGGCACCAAGGAGGCAGGCAGGATTTCCTCCAGAGAAGCACGCGCCAACCCCGCCTCGACGGCCTTGCGCAGATACGCCTGAGGCAAGCCTGCACTGGTGGGATAGATGGGGGTCAAGGCCGTCGCCAAGGGCGTGTCTTCCTTGACGATTCGTACGGTGGGATGCACCATCTCGCGCCCAAAGAAGCCATGACGCAAGTCGCCCCGCACGCGCAAGCGCACGCCAGGGGCCCAGCTCTTTTGCTGCGATCCGTAAAAATTCAGGAACCGCAACAGCACTTCGCCAGTGCCGTCATCCAACCGAACGATCAATTGACGGCGGCCGCGCATCTCGACACGGTTGTCCCGCACTACGCCTTCGATCTGCACGGTCTGCCCATCACGGGCATCGCGCAGCAAGGTCAAGCGGGTCTCATCCTCATAGCGCAAGGGCAAATGCAATGCCAGGTCGATGTCACGGATCAGGCCGAGCTTGTCCATGGCCTTTTGCGGCCCGGATCGTTTGTCGGCCTGTGCCGCGGTCTTGCTGGCAGACGCACCTTGCGCCAATTGAAAAGCTCCCATGGATTCGTTGAGGTTAGCCGTGCCATTGTGCCGGCACGATCCCCCAGTTTGACGGAGAATACGGGCTTTTCCTTGGCACGGGGCTCGTCCGCCCCTCAACGGCATGCAAACTCCCTACACCCTGAGCGATTTCGACTTCGAGCTGCCGCCCGAGCTCATCGCCCAACACCCGGCTGCCGAGCGCAGCGCCTCCCGCCTGCTGGATGGCCGCGGCCCCACCCCCATCGACCGCATCTTTCGCGACCTGCCCGGCCTGCTGAACCCAGGCGACTTGCTGGTCTTCAACAACACCCGCGTCATCAAGGCGCGGCTGTATGGCCAGAAACAATCGGGCGGGGCGGTCGAAGCCCTCATCGAGCGTGTGCTACCCGACAACGAGGTCTGGGCCCACATGCGTTCGAGCAAATCGCCCAAGCCTGGCAGCGTGGTGCGTTTCGCCCAGGCGTTTGACGCCGAAGTGCTGGGCCGCTGCGGCCCGGACAACGGTCTGTTCCACCTGCGCCTGTCGGGCGACCCGCTGACCTTGCTGGAACAGCATGGCCACGTGCCCTTGCCTCCTTACATCACCCACACCGATGAAGAAGACGATGTGCGCCGCTACCAGACGGTGTTCGCCGCCCAACCCGGCGCGGTGGCGGCGCCGACAGCCGCGCTGCACTTTGATGAGCCTCTGCTGCAAACGCTGAAGGATCGCGGCATCCACACGGCTGCGGTGACCCTGCACGTGGGCGCCGGCACCTTCCAGCCGGTTCGCACCGACAACATCGCCGAGCACAAGATGCACAGCGAGTGGTTCAACGTACCGGAAGAAACCGTGCAAGCCATTCGCGCCACCAAGGCCGCTGGTGGCCGTGTGATCTCGGTCGGCACCACCACCCTGCGTGCGCTGGAGTCTGCGGCGCTGCATGCCAACGCGGCGAACATCCTGGACGCCGGCAGCCGCGATACCGACATCTTCATCACCCCAGGTTTTGACTTCAAGGTGGTCGATGTGCTGATCACCAACTTCCACCTGCCCAAAAGCACGCTGATGATGCTGGTCAGCGCCCTGGCAGGCTACGACCACATTCGCGCGCTGTATCAGCACGCGATCGAACAACGCTACCGCTTTTTCAGCTATGGCGACGCCATGCTGATCCAGCGCACCGCTCAGAACGCCTGATTGAATGAGGCCCCACGATGTTGAAATTTGACCTGCTCAAAACCGAAGGCCTGGCGCGACGCGGCCGCATGACCCTGAACCACGGCGTGGTCGAAACCCCGATCTTCATGCCCGTGGGCACGTATGGCACGGTCAAAGGCGTGATGCCCCAGTCTCTTGAGGACATGGGCGCCCAGATCATCCTGGGCAACACCTTCCATCTGTGGATGCGACCTGGCCTGGACATCATGCAGCAGTTCGGTGGCTTGCATCAGTTTGAATCCTGGAACAAGCCCATCCTGACGGACTCAGGCGGCTTCCAGGTGTGGTCGCTGGGCGAGATGCGCAAGATCAGCGAAGAAGGCGTGCGCTTTGCTTCACCCGTCAATGGCGACAAGCTCTTCCTCACCCCTGAGGTAAGCATGCAAATCCAGACGATTCTGAACTCGGACATCGTCATGCAGTTCGACGAGTGCACCCCTTACTGGCAAGGTGAGAAGGGCTCCGGCCACATCACCACCGAGAAAGAAGCCCGCTCGTCGATGGAACTCAGCCTGCGCTGGGCCAAGCGCTGCATCACCGAGTTCGAGCGCTTGCAAAACCCCAATGCCCTGTTCGGCATCGTGCAAGGCGGCATGTTCGAGAACCTGCGTGAAGAGTCCCTGGCCGCTCTGGTGGACATGAACCTGCCTGGCTATGCCGTGGGCGGGGTCAGTGTGGGTGAACCCAAAGACGAGATGCTGCGCGTGATGAACCACATCGTGCACAAGCTGCCCGAAAACAAGCCGCGCTACCTGATGGGCGTGGGCACGCCTGAAGATCTGGTCGATGGTGTCGCCGCCGGTGTGGACATGTTCGATTGCGTCATGCCCACCCGCAATGCCCGTAATGGCCATCTGTTCACCCGCTATGGCGATCTGCGCCTGCGCAATGCCAAGAACAAGGCTGACCAACGCCCGGTAGACGAAACCTGCACCTGCTACACGTGTCAGACATTCAGCCGCGCCTACCTGCACCATCTGGACCGATGCGGCGAAATGCTGGGCCCCATGCTGACCAGCATCCACAACCTGCACTACTACCTGAATCTGATGAAGGAAGTTCGACAAGCGCTAGACGAAGGTCGTTTTGCTCAGTTCCGCCTGCAGTTCGCAGCAGACCGGGCTCGCGGTGTCTGAACGCTGGCGATCCTGGCTGACTTGGCCGGTCCGGCTGCTCAAAGCGGTCGTTCTATGGCTGGTCGCCATCGTCCTGATCTTCGAAGAGTGGGGATGGGAGCCTCTGGCTCGCATCCTGGCGCGGATCGGTCAATGGCCGGGCTTTCGCTGGATCGAAAACATCATTCGCGGCTTACCACCCTACGCAGCCCTGGGCCTGTTTCTGGTGCCCGTGCTGTTACTCTTGCCCATCAAAATCCTGGCCCTGTATTGGCTCGCACACGGGCACCAATTACTGGGCTTGGGCGTGATTCTCGGAGCCAAGGTGGGCGGCACGGCCATCACAGCACGTTTGTTCATGCTGACCCAAGCCACGCTGATGCAGCTGCCCTGGTTTGCACGGTGGTTCACGCGCTGGATCAACTGGAAGAACGCTGTGACGCAAAGAGTTCGTCAAAGCAAGGCTTGGCAACAAGCACACGCCCTTGGACAACAAGCCCGGCAACGGATTCAAAGATGGCTGGACAAGATCGTCCGCCCTTGAAACGCCACAGAGGCCACGCCAGCTGTCACCAGAAGGCCCAGTTGCCCCACACCACCACCCAGATGCCCAGGATGCCATTGGTCACCCCATGCGCCACAACGGGGGCCCACAACGAGCCGGTTCGCTTGTACAACCACGCATAGAGCAAGCCGGCGATGATCGCAGCCAGCCACAAAGTGTGGGCCAGCATGAATGCCAACGACGACAACAACAAGGCCTTCAGGCTGACAGTTTGAGGCTGGACCGATTCAAAGTCTGGATTGTCGATCCAGCGCATGAAAAACGAGCGCCAGAACAACTCTTCCATCACGGGCACCATCAAAGCCGCCCCCACCCAGCGAATGGCGATCAACCCCCACAACAGGCTGCCATCGTCATCTACCGGTCGAAACGTGGCCGTAGGGTGTCCCAAAAGCATCCAAGGATCGGTGAGATGGATCCACAACTCAAACACGACGACGCCAATCAGAATCGACAACGTCCACCCTGACCAACCCAGTCGCCGCTGATCTGACGCCAGCTCCCTGAACTGAGGCCAAGACAGATACAAAGCCCCTGACACCACCAGCACCCCCACGCCGTACAACCACCGCGGATCCAGCATCGATTGCATGGACGCAGGCCAGTTGCCACGAAGGGCCAGAATCACGATGAACAGGACAAAAGGGATCACGCGAGCCCACGCGGCTCGATTCAACATCTGAGTCATCTGTCGATCATCTTTCTGTTTCGTGTCACCCGGTTGACGGGATCAGGGCATGGGTTCATCCAGCAAGGACTGCACCGTGGCTTGCAATTTTTCTGGCGTCACCTGCTCGGGCGGGATTGCCGGCCCCACGACCAGGCCCACCCGGTTGAACAGACCACGTCGCAAGGGCTTGGCCATCGCCACGCCCTCGATGCGCGAAAAGCTGGACCCCCACAGATTGTGCAATGCCGACGGGATCACCGGCACCGGAGTCTCTTCGAGGATCTTCATGATTCCCGCCTTGAAGGGCTGCAGCTTGCCGTCACGCGTGATCCCGCCTTCGGGGAACAGGCACAGCAGTTCGCCGTCACGCAAGACCTGCTTGGCACGCTCGAAGGCTCGTTCATAAGCCTGAGGGTCTTCTTTTTGGGGCGCAATCGGGATGGCTTTGAGCATACGGAACAGCCAGCCCAACACCGGTGTACGGAAGATGCGATGGTCCATGATGAAAATCATCGGCCTGGGGCTGACGATGCCAAGGATGACCGCATCCACAAAGCTGACGTGATTGCACACCAGAATCGCGGCGCCATCGGTCGGCAGGTGCTCGTCACCCCGCACCTTCACGCGGTACACCAGGCGTGTCACCACCAACATGAAAAGCCGGAAGATGTATTCGGGCATCAGCCAGAACACATAGCCCACCACGACCACATTCAACACCGCCGTCGCGCCGAACACTTCAGGAATGCTGAAGCCGCGCCCCAGCAAGGCGCCGGCCATCAGGCTCGACACAATCATGAACAGCGCGTTGAGGATGTTGTTGGCTGCGATGATCCGAGCGCGATGGCTGGGCTTGGCGCGCAACTGGATCAAGGCGTACATGGGCACGCTGTACAAACCGGCACTGAAGGCCAGCAGGGCCAAATCCCCCATCACGCGCCAAACTCCGCGCAGCGCCACGAACTGGGTCACCGACAAAAATGTGCTGTCGGTGTGTTGCATGCCGCGGGTTGCCAGGTAGAGGTCAAAGGCAAATACGGTCATCCCCACCGCGCCGATGGGTACCAGGCCGATCTCCACATGGCGATGTGAAAAGGTTTCGCACAGCAACGAACCTACTGCAATCCCCACCGAGAACACCACCAGCAGCAGCGAGGCCACCTGCTCGTCACCGCCTAGTACGTCGCGCGCAAAAGACGGGAACTGCGACAAGAACACGGCGCCAAAGAACCACATCCAAGATATGCCCAGCAACGAGCGGAACACGCTGGGATATTCAGCCGCGAGCTTGAGGTTGCGCCATGTTTCGCTGGCAGGGTTCCAATTCAGTTTCAGATTCGGATCTGACGAGGGTGAGCGTGGAATTTGCAAAGAAACCACCCACCCGATGACGGCAACAACCAAGCAGCTGATTGCGACCCAATGGGTGCCTCGTCCCGCCACGCTCATCAGCATGCCGCCGCCTACATTGCCCAAGAGGATGGCGACGAACGTGCCCATCTCCACCAAGCCATTGCCGCCGGTCAATTCGCGCTCGCTGAGGTGCTGAGGCAAGTACGCGTACTTGACCGGTCCGAACAAGGTTGAGTGCAGCCCCATCAGAAACACGCACCCCAGCAACACGGGTACCCACTGAAACCAGAACCCGACGGCCGCAATCAGCATGACCACCACTTCCAGCACCTTGACGGACCGCATGATGGTCGCCTTGTCATACTTGTCAGCCCACTGCCCTGCGGTGGCAGACATCAGCACGAAGGGCAAAATGAACAGGGCGCCGATCACCAGCCCCGCCATCTTGGGCTCCAGCCAACTGACCTGCAGCTGATACGTCACCAACACCGTGAACGCAAACTTGAACAGGTTATCGTTCGCCGCCCCCAGAAACTGGGTCAGGAAAAACGGGGCAAATCGCCGCTGCGACAACAAACCGAACTGGCCACCGGAGGGCTGACTCACAATCTGGTCCTCTCTGTTAAGGTAATCCGAACTGTATAGGCAAGACATGAACCTGTCTCGCCCGCTCGAGTGGCACTCACAGGGATATGTACTGGCCTTGTCCGATCGGGGCTATCACGTACTCCAGCATGACGGTTGAAGTCTGGACAGCACGTCGTCAGTGTCTTCGCCCAGCAAAGGCCCGCGTCGCGTGATCGCACCTGGGGTACGCGACAGCTTCGGCACGATGCCCGGCACTTCCACCGTCAAGCCATCTTGCGTGGTCACGGGCAAGATCATCTCTCGGGCCCGGTAGTGGGGGTCATGCGCGATGTCGGCTGCGTTGTAGATCCGGCCCACCGGCACACTCACCTCGTTGAGCACGGCCAGCACATCGTCCACCGATCGCGCTTTCGTCCAGGCGCCAATGGCCTCGTCAATTTCAGCGACGCGTTTGACGCGACCCGGGTTGCTTGCCAACTCCGGATCACCCGCCAGATCGGCTCGACCGATGGCCTGCATCAACCGCTTGAAAATGGAGTCGCCGTTGCCGCCAATCACCACCATGCCATCCGCACAGGGATAGGCATTGCTCGGCGCGATCCCTGGTAGCGCCGATCCCGCAGGCTGGCGCACCGCACCAAAGGCGCTGTATTCAGGCAAGAGGCTTTCCATGCAGTTGAAGACGGCCTCATACAGGGCCACATCCACCACCTGGCCGAGGCCCTTCGGGGCCTGCGCCGACACACTGCCATGGCGCGCCTGCAAGGCCAGCAACACGCCGATCACCC
Source organism: Burkholderiales bacterium (assembly GCA_028864885.1). Taxonomy (GTDB): domain Bacteria; phylum Pseudomonadota; class Gammaproteobacteria; order Burkholderiales; family Burkholderiaceae_C; genus Aquabacterium. The sequence continues at coordinate 28,575 of JAGWLR010000005.1, forward strand.
CGTGCAGCGCCGCCAAGGTGTCGCCCAGGCTCACGCCCGAACGAACCGGCACCCGCCCGGGTTCACCATTGAGGTAACGCATGCCCCCCATTGCCTCGGCCACGACCGCAAAGCCAGGGCGCTCGCGATAAGGCCCTGTCTGGCCATAACCGCTGATGCGCAGCATGATGAGCCCAGGGTTGGACTGGCTCAACACCTCATAGCCCATGCCCCACTTCTCCAGCGTGCCGGGCTTGAAGTTTTCGATCACCACGTCGGCTTCATCGATCAGGCGCCGTGCCACCTCACGCCCCTCCTCGGTGCGAAGGTCCAGCACGACGCTTTTCTTGTTTCGGCTTTGCACCTGCCACCACACGCTGGTGCCCTTGTGCAGCATGCGCCACTGGCGCAGGGGGTCACCCCCACTACCCTCATCGGCCCCCTCCGCAGCAGGAGGTTCGATCTTGATGACTTCGGCACCAAAATCAGCCAGGGTTTTGCCGGCAAAAGGGCCGGCAATCAACTGCCCCAGCTCAATGACCTTGATGCCAGCCAGCGCCTGGGGGGGGATCGGAGAAGAATGGGTCGTGCTCATGGGCACGCATGGTATTACTTCTTCGCGACCGGCTGCGCTGTTTCCGGATCGGTCATGAAACCGATCTTGCTCAGTCCAGCCTTGGAAGCATCGGCCAGGGTTTCTGCCACAAAGCGATAGGGCACGTCTTGATCAGCACGCAGGTGCACCTCAGGCTGCGGCTGCTTTTGCGCCTCGGCTTGAAAGCGAGCGGCGGCTTCGGCCCGGCTCACGGCCGCCCCGTTCCAGTACAGCACGCCATGCGCATCGATCGTGAAATCGATCGTCTCGGCTTTGGCCGCCGTCACAGGGGCACCGGTCTTGGGCAGATCGACCTTGACTGAATGGCTCAACAGGGGCGCCGTCACGATGAAGATCACCAGCAGCACCAGCATCACGTCGATGAGCGGCACCATGTTGATTTCTGCCAGGGGGGCACCTCCCCGTTTGTCGTCAAAACTTGCGAAGGCCATGGCTACCCCCTCACTTGTTCAGCGGCTTGATCGGGCGCACATTGGGCGTGTTCCCCTCACCACCATGACTGCCTTTGAGGGTCTGGCCAGTGGACAAGAAAGTGAACAACTCAAAGGCAAACGCATCCAGCCGCGCCGCCCACACCCGGTTGCTGCGGGTCAACCAGTTGTAGCCCATCACCGCGGGAATGGCGACCGCCAACCCCACCCCCGTCATGATCAAGGCTTCCCCAACCGGACCGGCCACTTTGTCCAGCGTACCAGCACCGGTGGCACCAATGGCCAACAGGGCGTGATAGACACCCCACACTGTCCCAAACAACCCCACAAACGGCGCCGTGGCGCCAATGGTCGCCAGCACACTCAAGCCGCTTTCCATGCGCATGGTGTCTTCGTCCAGCACCTTTTTGATCGTGCGGGTCAAAAACTCTTGCGCCGTACCTGCCTCCTCGAGCTTGGCCGCCCCATAACGCGCGTGGTGCGCCTGAGCATGCATGGCGTGCGAGGTCAGATGCGCAAAGGGCTCGCGCACCCCATGGGTGGCGATTTCATGCTGCACGGCTTCCAGCGACGTGGCATTCCAGAAGAAGTCCAGGAACGCCTTGCTGCGGCGCTGCCGCTGAAATAGAGCAACCCCCTTGGTCACGATCAGGGCCCAGGAAATGATCGACATCAGCACCAGCACAGCAAACAACACCAATCCCACTGCATCAGTTCGCGAAATGAAATGCTCAAAACCCAACTGTGGGGCTACTGGATCCGATGTCGGCCGCATCATGACGGGGGCTGAGGCTACCAAAGAAGGTGACAGGACCGAGAGCAACTCATTTGCTAAGAAAGGCATGACTATCTAGAACGAAGGTTAAACGTGATGGATGCGGTTGCTGCCTGTTGCCTTGCAACACCATTTCGGACTTGAGGCAAATAAACAGCTTGCATCACAGCCCGCTTGGCAGCCTCATCTAGGCGTGGGTAGCCAGAAGATTTCTTGACTGTTGCACTCAAAGGGATTCCTCGCTCATCGACAAGTACCGATAAAACCACTTCACCAGACTCCCCGAGCGCTTGGGAAAGAGCAGGAAATTGGGGATGAGGATGGCGAGCGTACTGGACTTGCGACTCCGGTACCGAGATGGGTCCATCTGAGGCCGTCTCTCTCGATGTAGGTTCGATGTGCTCCGGCAAAGTCGGCGCCGAAGCCGACGCCCCCCCCTGCTGTCCGAGCATGGCCACCGGCGGTAAGGCCATTGGTTTGCCGGGTGGTCCAGCATGAGATTCGACAGACACGTCATCGGATCTAGGTGGGGTCGACACCACCAAAGGCTGCTCAAGAATTGTTTGAGGGGCTGGCGACGCTGGTTGCACCGTAGCTGACCTCGCTCGAGGACTCATCTCGATTGGAACTGGCGCGGTCGCTCGATGTGCTTCCTCAGACAACAAAGCCACCGTGATCGGCGCCGGTTCGCCCACGACCGTCTGCTGACGTGAGCTATGGACCACCACAGCAGCCACCCCCGCGTGCAACGCGATCACCCCCACGAGCAGGCCCCATCGCCCAGCACGACTGACGTCCTGAGGCATCTCGGGCGTGAGAGGAGAAAGAGACGCAACGGCACCCATGTTGGCAGCGTAACAGACGATTACTTTTGAGCGCAGATTTAACCCGTACCCCTTGCTGTGGGGGATGCCCGTGCGGCCGTCAAACAAACGCTTCGTGGGATGATTGAGGCAGCAGAAAGATACAGGGAAGTCATGAAACAAGAAGACTTGCTGTCGCCGATTTCGGCCGAACAGCCAGGGGGTGAGGACTTGTCGTTCTCGTCCGAATTTGACCAGATTGCCGAGATGCGGCGTGAAGATGATCCCACCCTCGACCAGGGGGAATGGGTCACCAGTCTCAAGGTCGCCAACTGGCCCGGCGTGGTGGCGTTGTGCTCAGACCTGCTCCAGCACCGCAGCAAAGATTTGCGCTTGGCTATGTGGCTGACCGAATCCCTGGCCTTGACCGAGGGCTATGCGGGCCTGCACACCGGCCTGGCGGTCTGCGCTGCCTTGAGCGAGCGCTTCTGGGATCACCTGCATCCCACCATCGAAAATGGCGACATGGAAGAGCGCGTCGGCAACCTGTCGTGGCTGCTGCAGCGCCTGGTGTCCCTGTCCGACACCCTGCCCGTGGTCCGCCAAAAGCAAGGGGCCTCGTTCAGCCTGCAAGATTGGCAGATGGCCAAAAGCCAGACGGGTGCAGCAGACTCGAATGCCCCCGCAGCCGACAAGGCGCAACTGGAAACCTTCCGCAAGGCCTTGCGCGACACCCCGCTGGATCACCTGCAGCGGCATCTCGACGGCTTGAAGTCCTGCCTGGCGCAATTGTTGGCCTGGCAATCGATCATCGACGACAAGATGGGCGCCGAGGGCCCCAGTTTCGTGTCGGCCAAAGAAGCCTTGAGCCGCGCCTTGCACGATATGGAAAGGCTCGCCAAAGAAGCGGGCCTGCATCTGTCGCCGATCGAGCCAACCCAAGCTGACCCCGCTGTGTCAACTGATTCGCCAGGCACCCCAGATCTCGATGGCCGTGCATCCAACCACGCCAGCGGCCCGATCCGCAGTCGCCCCCAGGCCCTGCAACAACTGCGTGAAGTCGCCGCGTTCTTTCGCCGGACCGAGCCACACAGCCCGGTCGCCTACCTGGCGGAAAAGGCCGTCAAATGGGGTGACATGCCATTGCACGAGTGGCTGCGAAAGGTCATCAAAGACCAAGGGTCGATGTCTCACCTGCAGGAGCTGCTGGGGCTGGACGCCGAGCCCGGCGAATCCAGCACCTGAACCCGGCCCTGAACCCGGCAACAGCCTCAGCCTTGCATCAATTCATCGAGGCAGCGCAGCACGGCCACCACATCCAGTGGCTTGGTCAGATAGGCCGCAAAGCCGCGGGCCTTGGCCTCGTGGATGGTGTCAGGCATCGCATCCGCTGAGAGCGCCACCCGCGGCAATCCCGCCGTGGCTGGATTACGGTCCAAGGCGTCGGCCACATCAAAGCCGGTCATGTCACCCAGGTGCATGTCCAGCAAGACCAGATCCGGGCGCTGCAAGCGCGCCAGCTCCAATGCCTGCCGGCCGCTCTGCGCCACCATCAGGCGACATTGCGGACGCAGAGACATGACCTGCTTGAACAGCGCCACGTTCACTTCATTGTCTTCGGCGTACAAGACGGTGTAGCCATGCTCAGGCCCATTGAGCGCCCCCGAAATCGTGGTCTGCTCCCCCTCATGAACCAGGGCATCAGCCGCGTCGGCATGCGGCAAATGGACCACGAAGCGCGTGCCCACCCCCAACTTGCTGCTCACCTCAATGCGGCCTTGCATCAGCGCCAGCAAACGCCGAACGATCACCAACCCGATGCCGGTCCCCTCAATGCCTGTGTTCTCGGCCCCCAGACGATTGAACGGCTCAAACAAGTGCTCGCACTGTTCCGGGCTCAAGCCACGGCCGGTATCGCTGACCTCAACGGCCACCTGATCCGCCTCTGACCAGACCGACACCATCACGCGCCCGCCGCGCCGGTTGTACTTGATCGCATTGGTCAGCAGATTGACCAGAATCTGCCGAAGGCGCAGGCGATCGGCAAAGACGGTCAAGCCTCGAGGGGCCTGCGGCGGCACCAGGATCACACCCGCTTCCGATGCACCAGCACCCACCATCGAGACAGCTTCATCCAACACATGCGACACCAGCACCGGCTCGATCGACAAGGGCAAGCTGCCCGAATCGATGCGCGAAAGATCCAATACATCGCTGATCACCCCGAGCAGATGCCCGCCAGCGCGCTCGATCAATTCAACTTTCGAGCGCTGGCCATCGGTCAGCGGATGTTGACGATCCAGACGCAGCAACTGCGCAAACCCCAGCACCGCGTTCAATGGGGTTCGCAACTCATGGCTCATGCGTGACAGGAACTCACTCTTGGCTCGATTGGCCGCCTCGGCAACCTGGGCCGCCAGGCGTGCCTCTTGATAGAGCTTGTGTTCGGTCAAATCAGCGGTGTGCCCATACCAGACGAGGCTGCCGTCGGCTTCGATCTCGGGCAAAGCCCGTCCGCCATACCAGCGAACTCCTTTGCCCTCCAGCACGACACGGTACTCAAAATCGACTGGCCGCAAGGGCGTACCCGGTTTGGGCTTTTTCGCCAAGCGACGCACATATGGCAGATCATCCGGGTGCACACGCTGATGGTGGGCGGTGTAATCGGCGGCCATCAACTCGGGAGAGAGTTGGAACATCTCCATCGCCCGGTCGCTGATGTACTGAAATTGAGCCCGGCCTTCAGCGTCATACCCGACTTTGTGAATGATGCCCGGCACGAACTGGCCCATGCTGCTCAGCAGCGCCTCTCGTTCTTTGAGCGCTGCTTCGGCCGCCTTGCGATTTTCGATGTCTTCGATGACCGCCATGAATTGCTCAGCCCGACCATGCTGATCCCGCAGAACAGATGCCGCCAGCGACACCCACAGCAGCGTGCCATCGGGTTTGACATAGCGCTTTTCCATGCGCAAGTGCGGAATCCGCCCGGCGATCAAGTCGCGCGCGCCCTGATCGCTGTCATCGCGGTCATCTGGGTGGGTGATGTCCTGAAATCGACGACCCAACAGCTGTTCAGGCGAATAGCCGGTGATCTCACACAAACGGGCGTTCACTTGAAGAAAGCGCCCATCCAATGCCACCAGCGCCATGCCCGACGCTGAGAGCGAAAACATGCCCTTGTAACGCGCGGCCTCAGCACGCGCCAAAGCCAACTGCTCTTTCAAGACGGCCACGTCCTCAGGCTGCGGTCCAGCCTGGTCGACATGGTTCTTGCTCATATCCTGCAAATCGATCTCCGGGGCCCAACGGCAGACCGATGGAATATCCGCGACACCTCGGCGCCCGAGGCCAACAACACGCCATGCCGACCGCCCAGGGCTTCAGCATGATCTTTGCGACAATGTGTCACAAATTTGGTGCATTCGACCTAGGGGCTGCCCCGGATATTTCACATCGTTAAATGAGCAATTTGAACTCAATTCGACGATTTTTCGCCCGCCCCTCTTCTGTGGCGTTGCTGGCGACCGGTTGATCCGGCCCCATGCCACGTGTCTTCAACTGATTGGCCGCCAGCCCTTTGCCAATCAAATAAGCTTTGACAGATTCGGCTCGCGCCAAGGACAAGGCCTGATTCGCGGCACGAGCCCCCAGCCCATCGGTGTGCCCGATCAGCTCAAAAGACCGACCTTTGAACTTCAACAGGGCACGTGCCATCTCATTGAGCAGTTGGGTGCCCGCAGGCGTCAACACAGCGCTGCCAGGCTCGAACTCCACGGTCCGATTGGCAAGGGCCTGATCGATGAGGACCTGTTCAGGCACGACCACCTGCAGATGGTGCCGAACCGAATAAGACTGCCCGGCCGCCTGCGTCAAGTCAGCAATGACTTGTTGACGCACGGCTTCACTACTCACCTCACCGCGAATGTCCAGCACCCGGCCTTCCATGGTCAACTGCCCATTGCTCACTTGCTTGATGGAACTGGGCAACAGGCGGTTCACATCCTGCTGCCAGGGCGTAGCAGCTTTGCCATCGCCAAGGGTCAAGCGATCGACCACGCGCTCACGTCCGTACAAGCTCATCATGCGGGATACCAGGGCCGCACGAACAGCATCGTTCGGCACCGTCCCCGAGATTTCCACCGGCGCTGAAGGTTCGCCAGCTGCTACCTGAGCCCAGGCGGATGACCCCACCGAGCAAGCGAGAAGACTCGCCATCACGAAGCGATCAAAGGCCAAGGAACACCTCCTCGTAAGTTCTCAGCACTTGCGCCAACGACATGGCAGGGTCCTTCAAATAATTCGACAGCTTGCGCAACCCGTAGTCAGCGTCCACCTCGGCTTCAACCCACTCGGCATCGTCCAATGAGACGCCCACGTCTTGCATCACAGCGACATCCACCGACGCGCCCATGGCAGAGACGCTAGCGCCCTGAAAACTCAGCAGCAGGCAGGGTTGGACGGAGCGCTCGGGCAGAAAGACCCCAAACTCCACCTCGTGTCGCCGAAAAAAGCCGGCGATCAATGACAACCAGAAGGCCCCGACCCGCGCACGCACCGCAGGGTCGAGCACAAGGGGCAAACGCAGCACCTTGTTCAAACGCGCAGGCCCCTGAGCCATCACCGGTTGCAGTAACAAGCCGAGTGCCAGCACAGCCTGACGCACCGACAAGCGATGGCCTGACACCCCCAGCATCTGCTCCAGGCTGGCCACGGTGTGGGATTCGAGAAATTCGACCAGTTCAACGCGGGAGGTAGAGCGGGGCTCATCGAAGCTCAGTTGCCCTGCCATTGCGCCCTGGATCGCCTCGATGCTGGGCGTAGCGTAGGCTTGCTGCGCGGTGCGCGATAAGGTTTGCCACACGGGCCTCAAAGCAACAGGGGACAAGGGCACAAAGCCATGAGACTCGGGCAAATCAAAAGCCGCCGCCAACACAAATGGAAATCGACGCCCGGAGGCATCACGGCTGGCCAGCCATGTGCCGGCCAGACCGACGGAAGACTTGCTGCCCAACACCGCAAACTGCGTGACCGGCGCGGCGTCGTAGGTCAACTTCCAGCGCGGATCGGTGGCCAGACGCTCCATCAACTGGGCTTGCCAACGATCGATGCTGTCCAGCAAAGGGGCATGAGGTGTGCTGCGGATGAAATCACCCCGACAGGGCAGCTTGCCGAAATGCATCACATCGGCGGTCCAGGTGGAGACGCTCATGGTTGCACTCCCGTCACGCTCGCGGCCGACGATACCGTGGTGTCGTCAGGCAGGCCCGCAATGATGGACGGCAACGCCCCGGGCTTGCCCACAGGCGTCGACCCGACTTGGCCAGCATCGCCGCTGGCGGGCGCTGCGCTGGCCGCACTGCCCGTGTCGGCGTTCGAGATGATGCGCAACTGAAGGGCCACCGCCACATTGTCTTGAGGCCAGCGCAACTCAAACACGCCGCCATCGAGCTTTTTGCGCTGCGCAGAGTTGATCATTTTTTCCAGCCCATACCGACCGGGCTCGTTGAAAAAGACCAGGGAACGACCGTCATGGGTCACCCCCGAGATACGCACCCCTGGTGTCCCAGGGCCTGGCCAGACAAAGTGCGACCAATTGGCCACCCCGTTACGGTAACGCATGCTCTGGCCATCGATCTCGACCGTGAACTCGGTCAGGCCCGGCGATGCCAAAGGCAGCATCTGGAAGACCGTCTGCGCATCGGTTGCCGCAGCCCCTGCCGCAGCGCTCTGACCGGAACTCTGTCCGGCCAAGGGGGCGATCCAGGCCCCCAGTCCTGACGCAAACTCCGGTCGCAGGTGAACCCCCATATCGGCCCAGGTCTTGGCGGTCACGACGTCGCCTCGACGCACCACCAAAGACGACAGGGATTGCTCAGTGAACTTCGCCACGCTGCCCTCAGCACCGAAAACCTTGGCAATTTCAGCCGCACTGGCCTCGACCTTTGCGCTGCGGTCAAAGGGGTACTTGACTGCCAACGACCGCTGATACGGATCAAACACCTGAGCCATCCAGACTCGATTGAGCTCAGCTTCAGCCGGCCGCACGATTGCCCCAAATGCCTGCATCAAGGGCCGAACCAGCAAAGGACGAATCGACTGCTTGGATGCTTCGCTCATGCCGTTGAACATCTGCTCATCGACCAGTTTCAGGGCTTCGGCCAACTCGCCGCCCCCGTCGAACGTTTCCGTCATCATCTTGCGAGCCGCAGGGCCTGGGTCCCCTTCGGTTTTCATCTGATTGAACCGACCGCGCACCTTGCCCAGCGCTTGCAGATAGGTCTTAATCAGTGGCTCGCTGCCTTCTCGGGGCAGCATCAGCTTGCTCAAGCCAGCAAACTCCTTGCCAATCGGCCCCATGGGGATGCCCTTGTCATCGGCGTTGAAGTCGAGATTGACATTGACACCGGTGGGAGCTCGCCCCAGAACGGTTTGCTTGAACCATTCGACAAATGATCTTTTGCCAGCTGCCAAGCCCTCGTTCAACGACGACGGGTTATCCCAAGACGTTTGATCGTAGACCGTCGCCAAAACCCGTGCCAAGGGTGAGTTGGCCGAATCACCCAGCCGATTCATCCCTGCCACGGCCTGATCGAAACTCGCGAAGTCCACAATGCTGACGCCTTGGACAAACTTCTTCCACTCTTGTGCGTATTCCGCCTTGTAGAGCTGCGTCAGGCTCTTTTGGATCTGCTCGGGGCTGCCTTCCAGCGTCAGGTCGTCGGCCGATGCCGTCTTCAACACCCAGTCGGTGGAGTGAGACTCGTTGTTGGCCGCATTCTTGATGGCGTCTTTGACATAGCCGTCCCAGGCTTCTTTGGTGAAAGCACCCGACACCGCATAGCTGCCGGCCATGATGCTGCGATCCTCGTCTCCGATCAGACGCACCACCGTGATGGGCGCAAATCGCGTGGCCGCCCGAGCCTTGATCTCGGCGTAAACGCGTTCACGAGCCGGCATGCCCTTGACCACACGTCGCAAGTTGTCACGAGTTTCGTCCACCAGCCCCAGATTCAGTTCGGCCTCCGGAAACACCGGATCCCCCATCTGTTGCACAGCAAAGGAGAGGATGCGCTCGGCACTCTGGATCATCTGCTCGCGACGCATGTTGCCGCGGTTGGCTTCCAGCCAGCCTCGCCAGAAGCGCGTCAGCTGATCGCTCATGTGCCCGGGCTCGAGTCGGCTGCGGTCGCCCATCATCAAATAGGTTTTCAGGGCGTTGTAGGCCTCAGTCACACTCGTGTTGGACGCCTTGGCGTAGCGCGCCTCACTCGGATTGGGAGCAGCCGAATCTGCAGGTGCGCTTGCGACATCACTGGCTGCCGCGGCCACGGGGGTGGCGGCGCCATCAGCTAGACGGGTCATGGCCTTCAGATCAGATGCGTGCGCATTGACGTCGGCCAAATAAGTCTCGATGGCGCTGGCCGCCGGCTTGAGCAGCACGGCCTGCAACCCCGAAAAATACTCCTGCTTCAACCGGGTCTCGATGGCGTCGCCCTGATACAGCCCCAAGCCGAGGGTCCAGGGGCGCTGCTCTCGGTAACGCTGCATTTGCTCCAGTCGATCTTGCAGAATCTCCAATGCATCCAAGCGGGACTGTAGATCGCTACGTCCCTCTTGTACCTGCTTGGCCTTGATCAGATCCGCCTGGACGTGCGAAACCAGCTGCCGGTTGCCCAGATAAGACCAGGTCCACCCTGCCAGCAACGCGGCCAGCACGACCACCCCGCCAAAGAAGGTGGCATAGCGCATGCGAAGCTTGTTGCGACTGGTGTATTGCTGCACCAGTTGCCGATCAGCAAAGATGACTTTCGAAAAAAGCTCCTTGAGGAAGAAGCCGCTTTGCGAATACACCGCGGCCGAAGTGCCCTGCTGAAGTTGCAGCCCGAACTGCTGGGCAACGCGCTCACTGGCTCGGCTGGTGGACACGCCCTCCTGCACCGAGCTGGTGAAGTAGAAGCCACGGAACACCGGCCTGAATTGATACGGGTTGTCCTCAAACAGGGTGGTGATGAAGGTTCGCAGCGCTGGCTTGAGGGCTGCAAATTCAAGTGGGAAGGTCAAGACTCCCGGCGGCAGTTGCTCACCACGGTGCATCGACATGCGCACCACTGACGCTTCCTTCAGGCCATCGAACAGTTCATCGAAATGCCAATCAAACTGCTCGGCTGCATCAGCCTTGGCCGCCAAGTCATAAGGCAAGGTGGCGCCCCACACCTTGTCTCGCTCTGAACGATCGCGATCCTCGAAAAAATCGACAAAGCCGGCAATGAGATCGGCTTTGGTGAACACCACATACACAGGGGCAAACACTTCGAGCTTTTCTGTCAGCTCCTGAACGCGCTGCCGCAGCTTGCGCGCCAGATCGATGGCGAACTCAGGTTTGTTCGAGCCCAGTTCGGCCACACTGACCGCGATGATCACGCCATTGAGAGGCGCCCTCGGCCGGTTCTTTTTCAGCAGGGACAAGAACCCCAGCCATTCAGGGCGGTCTTCTTCGTAAATCGAATACCGGCCGGCGGTGTCCAGCAAGATCCCTTCGGTGGTGAAGTACCAATCGCAATGCCGAGTGCCACCGATCCCCTGGATCACATGATCGGCGTTGTCGGAGAACGGGAACTTCAAACCGGACATCACCACCGCCGAACTCTTCCCAGCGGCAGGATTACCAATCACTGCATACCAAGGCAGTTCGTACAAGGCGGCAGCCCCAGATGTCTCCCCCAGCTTGGAAGTCTTGATCAGCTTCACCGCTTCGGCCATCTTCTGGCGAACGGCCTCGACCTCGTCCTTCTTTTCAGGTGCAGCCTTTTGAACCGCGCGTTCGGCGTCCAGGCTCAGCGCACTCTCTAACTGATTGGCGGCTTGACGCGCACGATGGCGCTTGAATAGCCAGATGCCACCACCGATCAGGCCGATCAACAAGGCCATCACCGCAGCCCAGATCATGCCCAGCTTGAGGGTGTCTGCCCCCACGAACAAAAAGGAAGCCAAGGCAATCAAACCGAAGCCAGTCAAGACGCGAGGGTCCAAAAGAAACTGCCAAACTCTTTGCATACTCGTATCCAAACGATCAGGTAGGCTGAACGTCAAGGTCAGCCCCACCACACAAGGCCACCACCACACGTTCATGGGACGATTGAACGTGTGCGGCCAAAACCATCAACTTCTCTTCTGAAGACCAGATTGCCGCGCAAGCCAACGCGGTGCTCATGAGCGCGTTCGAGACACCGACGTCACCCAGGCATTCACCTGAGCGCATCACCTGCGTCATGGGATCCAAGCCGGGCTTGACGGCCTGCAAGGCTTCAAACAACTCAGCCGTGCGGGAGGCCCGGTGATCGGCATCGGCGACCACGATCAGCGCATCAGCGCCGTTGGCCGATACCGAATTCAAAGCCTGAGCCAGGCCGTCAGCCAAGGCATTGGCGCCAACCCGACCCACCGCGTCAGCCGACTTCTCGCGTCTGCGAACCACGGGCCGATGCACACGAACCGGAGGCGGTTCATCCCATTGCCCAGACAAGCGAGACCACAGCCGAGGGCTCACCGCCAGCAAGCCAGCCGCCGCCTCGCCCGGGATCCGCCCAGTTTGATGTCGAGCGGTGAACAAAGCGCCGATGGACTGCCAATGTTCGACGGCCGAGGCGTCGATGGCACTGTCTGCAGCGACCACCAACCATAGGCGCTCAGGCCCATCGGCAGACCAATGCCGCACCTCATGATCGAACTCCTGCCACCAAGCCTCGGTTGAGGCCGGAGCATCAACTTGCCAGGCAACGGCCTGGTCTTCATGCAAGCGCGCCGAGACTTCCTGCAACATCGAACGGAGCCAATCGGCCAACTCGGCGCGATCGCTTTCAGTCCAGCCCGCCGGCATCAGCAATCGAACGCCCCATTGCACAAACTGCTGTCCTTGGCCCTGAGCGGAAGACCCTCGCGCGGACATGCCCGACAGGTGGTTCTTGCCTTCGCTTAAGTTGGCCAACTGGCTGGCGTCGCCATCATCTGTCATGCGTTGACTGGAGGCTTCATCCGATTGAAGCAAATCGAGCGCATGCAGGGCCTTGTCCGCAAGTTGCTGCACCACGGGCTGCAACAAGGCCTTGGCTCGGCGCACCAGCGGCGCCTTGACCGCGTCGAGGTCGCCGCCCTCAACAGACTCGTCCTCGCACTTGAGGTCAGCAACTCGGGCCGAGAACACCGGTAAGCCGTCCCAATCCTGAAGTTCCGGGTCCAGCCCCGGTCTGAGATCGGCCGAACGAACCTGCTCCAGCGTCGAGTAAGGATCCGTCCCCAATCGGGTGTGTGCGGCCGCATCCAGGATCCAGGCATGGCCTTGTTGCGCCGCCGAAGTTTCTGAGTCGTCTTGTGCACCCGCTTGAGGCACCGCCGCCGGTGGGGTCGGCGTCATCCGGTTTCGCCATTTGTGAATGCCCCACAAAACCCCCAGCCACAGCAGGACCAGGCCTGTGGGGATGATCAGCAGATGCACCACGATGTCAGAGAAGCCGACATCGGCCTTGCTTTGCTGCCATTGCCACAGCGTGAACAGCCCCACCATGACGCTGACCACCAACCAAATGGCAAAGAATTTGAAAAATCGAAACATCGAACTGCCCTGCACACCCAGCTAGCCGGGCTTTCACCCGCGCGATCGACTCATTGACCTGTAGAGACTGCCTGTGCAGCGATCAAGGTGGCGCCGCATGAACATTTGTCACCATGTCGGGCGGCGGGCTTGCCGTCGATGATCATCGTGGGATCACCACTGACGATGACCGAGGTGCCGTGGTATTTGATCGGGCAGGTGACTTGGTCCCCCACTCGGGCAATACGCTTGCCATGCGTGTCGGTGACTCCAGATGCTTCGACCACGGTGCCACCGTGATCCGTGCTGTCACCCAATACGATGAAAGGACGACCCATGGCGCCCAACTCCCTGTTATCTGACGTTCTTGTATACGGCCGGGTTTTCCCGACTCGGCGCGAAGTCTATCTGGGCAGGATCGGCGCCTGTTACCGGGTGTGTCAAAGCCGACGCGTCATCGGGCAGATAAGCGCGCCCCAGGCTTTCGCCATTCGACATGGCCCAGGTCCATCATTTGCCAACGCCCCCCCCAGGTCAGACCCACCTGCTCGGCCACCTCGCCATACAGGGCGTAGCCTCTTTGTGCCCAAGGGTCTTTCTCTGAAATCACCAGGCGCCCGGCCCGCACAAAGGCGCAGTCGGCGGCCAAACCATACTGGTGATAGCTCTGCCAGGCCTTGGCCTGCGTGACGTGGGAGCCCCTGGCAGCCAGCATGTCCTGCCGTTCGGGGCTGCGATACCCTTCGAGCAAAGCCATGTCATATCCATGCTCTTCACGCATGATTTTGAACACCAGCAAGAGCCGCTGCACGAAAACCTCATCCATCTGATCCCAACGTCGATCCGCACTGGACAACATGGGGCGCACCTGCTCGACATCGGCCGATGTGAACACCTCTGGCGGCAGCGCAGGTGGTGGAACCAGGTGCTCACCCATGAGCAATTGCGCCACCTGCCGGTTACCGGGCTCGACCCGATCATCAAAGCCATCCAGATCGCGCCCCATGTGCAAGGCCCACCACCCAACCAGGCCAGCCGGTAGCAGCAAGATGACGATCAAACCCAAGGCCCAGCGCCAATGGCTGAGCCAATGCCCTTTGGCCTGCGCCGCCAGCCGAGTGGCATCCTGAGTAAGGACGTGTCCGCGCTGAAGCGTGCCGCCCACCCAGCGACTTCGCAAGGCCTCGACCCGCCCCATGCAAACCTGTGCATACGACCAGGCCGCGGACCTCCAGTGCGGAAAGAGCAGCAGTGCCAGGGTCATGACCCCGAACAGGAAAGACAGCCAGACCCAGGTGATCACGTGCGGTTCTGTAACGATTGATTGCAACCCCGGCGGCCCCGCACCCCCTTTCAGAGCCAGCCTCCGTAGAATGCCCCGACTTGTTGAAGAACAAAACCAAATCGGACAGAGGGAGTACGGCTGTGAGCCACGATCAGGGGCGCCCGAGCTTGTTTGCGGGCATGGAAGAAGAGGCCTTGCCGCAAGGGGCTGGCCAGCGCGTGCGGATTCTATCGACCCTGGAGTCTTCCCGACGTCCCGGTAGCCCCGCACGTAAGGGGCATGCCTCTCGACAGGCGAAGGCAGCAACCCCGCATCGCGTGTGGCTGATCTTGTTTGGCATCGGGGCCATGAGTTTGTTGGTGAGCTTTGCCATGGTGGTTCAAGGAGAGCGCCATCCGCCTCTGGCCAGCGCCACGCCGGTCACAGCCCCCCTGACGCCCAAGACCACAACTCCTGCCCCACCAGAGGAACAAGCTGCGCCCCCCGTCGATGCTCAAGTGGAGCAGATGAACGAACCGTTGCGCACCTTGGCCGAAGCGAACACCAACCCAGGGGTGCCGACACCTGAGTCCCCCACCGCATCGGCCTTGCCCGAACTGACTGCGCCCAATAGCGAAGCACCGACAACAGTGGTCAAGCAGCACGCTGAAAAGCGTGCACCGGCCAAGCCGCGCACCCAACCGGCCAGTGTGAAAAAGCACGCTCCGGCATCATCTTCAGATCAGGATGTGGAATTGATCGAAGCCGTCATCACCCACGCCTCGTCTCAGCCAGCCAAGCGGGCACGGTAACCCTGACTGTTACCCCTCGTTGCCGAATCCACCCAGATTAGGGGGCATTCAAGCCATGTCCCCACGCGGCGGGTGGTCGTGCACGATGGCGAGCATCGCGCTAGCATGCGGGTCTGCCTTCAAACAGAACAAGCTCGACCATGACCACTTCCAAGCTGCGTGCGATAGATTCCCCCTCGCAAAGCGACTCGTCGTCGGATGAGGGTGTGCCGGTCTCGGTCAAGATCCGTCAGCGCATTCAAGAAGCACAAAAGCGCTTTCATGCCAACGACAACATTGCCGAATTCATCCAGCCAGGCGAACTGGAAAAACTGCTCGATGAAGTCGCCGGCAAAATGGAAGACGTGTTGTCCAGCCTGGTGATCGACACACAAAGCGATCACAACACCCAAGACACAGCGCGGCGGGTGGCCAAGATGTACCTCAAGGAGATCTTCAAGGGTCGCTTCGAGACCGCTCCCGAGGTCACAGAATTCCCGAATGTCGAAAGACTCAACGAACTGATGATCGTGGGCCCCATCACGGTTCGCAGCGCCTGCTCGCACCATTTGTGTCCCATCATGGGCAAGGTCTGGATTGGAATCATGCCCAACGAGCACTCCAATCTGATCGGCCTGTCGAAGTACGCACGCCTGATCGACTGGATCATGAGCCGCCCGCAAATTCAGGAAGAAGCTGTGACCCAGGTGGCCGATTTGCTTCAATCTCGCATGAGCCCCGACGGCCTGGCCGTGGTCATGGACGCCGACCACTTCTGCATGCAGTGGCGTGGGGTGAAGGACATGGACTCGCGCATGATCAACAGCGTGATGCGGGGCTCCTTCCTGAAAAATCCGAATCTGCGCCGGGAATTCCTGTCGCTGGTCAACCATCGCAAGGGGTGAATCATGCTGGTCCGATTGCTTTATGCCAGCCGCGCCAAAGCGCCATTGACGCAGGACATCATCGATCAGATCCTGGTCGTGTCGAGAAAAGAAAATCCCGCTCGAGGCATCACGGGCTTGCTTTGTCACAGCGGCGAAATCTTCATGCAGGTTCTGGAAGGGGGCCGTGAGTCGGTCAGCCAGCTCTACACCAAGATTGCCTCTGACCCGCGCCATCAAGACGTGATCTTGCTGACGTTCGAAGAAATCACTGAGCGACGCTTTGCGGGGTGGACCATGGGCCAGGTCAATCTCAGTCGAGTGAACCCGTCGATCCTGCTGAAGTATTCGGAAAAGCCGGTGCTCGACCCCTACGCTGTATCGGGTCAGGTGTCGATGGCGATGCTCGATGAATTGATTGCGACGGCGTCGATCTGCAGTCGAGCCAGCTGATCGGACGGGCCAACTCGGCGATACTTCGGGGATGAGTGATTCTCCGTTCCCCCTGATCGATGTCCTGGGCCAACCGGCCCTGAAAATCCAGTCGCCGTGCGGTGCCCAAGCCACTGTGTCGCTGCACGGTGCACACATTGCTTCGTGGCAGCCCGCTGGCGCCGACGAGCAACTGTATCTTTCCCCCCGAGCCGTAGCTGGTTCTGGTCAAGCGATTCGCGGTGGGATCCCAGTCATCTTTCCGCAGTTTGAACAACGTGGCCCGGATGTCAGCCTGCCTCGTCATGGTCTGGCTCGGACCCGTTTGTGGCAACTCACAGAGGCGAAACAAGGCACCGATCATGCGCAAGCCACCTTGCGCTTGAGCGATGACGACAGCACGCGAGCCTGGTGGCCACACAGTTTTGAGCTGGAGCTCACGCTGTCGATCAGTGGGCCCCGCCTGGATGTGGAACTGTATGCCCACAACACAGGCACCAGCACCTGGCCATTCTCAGCGGCCCTGCACACCTATCTGGCAGTCAGTGATCTGTCACTGGTTCGTTTGCAGGGGCTGGATGGCTGCCGCTATATCGACAGCGTCCTGGGTGGCGAGGCCATTGAAGATCATCCAGAAAAGCGCTTTCATAGCGAAATCGACCGCATCTATACCCGGGTGCGCGATCTGTTGTTGCGCGACGGGCCGCGCCGTTTGCTGATCGAAAGCGAGAACATGCCCGATGCCGTCATCTGGAATCCGGGGCCGGACAAATGTGCCGCTCTCAAGGACATGCCTGCGGATGACTGGCAGCACATGCTGTGCATTGAAGCTGCGCGGATCATGGATCCGGTCACGCTCGGTCCCGATGAGGACTGGACCGGCCGCCAGACGCTCATCTTGCAAGCAGCCTGATCGCGGCCCTCAGTGGCCGGCCAGCAGCAACTTCAGGTCGGCCGCCAACTGATCCACGCCCATGCCATAGCGCGCAAATAAGCGAACGTGCCCTTGGGGGTCAAACACAAACGCACCGGCGGTGTGATCGATGGTGTAGCTACCGTCCTGGCCAGGCACCTGCTGGTAAAACACTTTGAACTCTTTGGCAGCCGCAGCCGTTTCTTCGGCTGTGCCGTGCAGACCCACAAAGGACGGATCCATGCTGGCCAAGTAGGCCTTCAGCACGGCAGGTGTGTCACGCGCCGGGTCCACCGTGACGAAGACGCCTTGAACGCGCTCGCCATCTTTGCCCAGCTTCTTGCGAGCGGCGGCAAGATCAGCCATCGTCGTGGGACACACATCCGGGCACTGGGTGTAGCCGAAGAAGAGAAACACCACCTTGCCCTTGAAATCATCCAGGGTACGAGGATGTCCATCGACATCTTTCATGGCCAGATGACTGGCATAGTCGGCACCGGTGATGTCGACCGAATTGAAACGCACTTCTGTGCTGGCTGACGCAGCGCTGGCAGCCGTGCCTTGAGGTGAATTGGGTTTGCAGGCGGACAGGGTCAGCGCCATCAGGCCAGAAAGGATCCCAACCGCGAGCGTACGTTTCAACATGGGCATCAGAGGGTGTAGTAGTGGTCGATCAGCAAGGCAGCAAACAGCAGCATCAAATAGATGATCGAGAATTTGAAGGTCTTACGCGCCAGTTCATCGCTGTAAGACCGCCACAGTCGGAAGGCATAGACCACGAACAGCCCCCCAAGTACCGAAGCAGAGAGCAGGTAAATCATGCCGCTCATGCCATAAATGAAGGGCAGAAACGTGGCGGCCATCAGGATGATGGTGTAGAGCAGCACGTGCAGACGGGTGAACTCGTTGCCATGGGTCACGGGCAGCATGGGCAAACCGGCTCTGGCGTAGTCTTCAACGCGATACATCGCCAAAGCCCAGAAATGGGGCGGTGTCCACAGAAAAATGATCAGGCACAGCATCAAGGCCTCGGGGTCAACCGACCCCGTCATGGAAGCCCAACCCAACACCGGCGGCATGGCCCCGGATGCCCCCCCGATGACGATGTTTTGCGGCGTCAACGGTTTCAAAACGACTGTGTAGACAATGGCGTAGCCGACGAAGGTGGCCAGAGTCAGCCACATGGTCAAGGCATTGATCCAGACTGCCAGAATGACCATGCCCAGCGCGCACAGGGCTGCGCTGAAGAGCAAGGTCTGCTTTTGGGTCAATTCGCCCCGAGCGGTCGGGCGCCACGCCGTGCGCTTCATCTTCGCGTCGATGTGCTGCTCAACCAGGCAATTGAAGGCGGCAGCGGCGCCAGCCACCAACCAGATGCCAACACAAGCGATCAGGGCTTTGCTGACGTCAGCCCAAGAGGGAATGCCAGGCACAGCCAAGGCCATCCCGATCAGGGCGCAGAAAACGATCAACTGAACCACGCGAGGCTTGGTCAGAACGTAAAACTGCTGGAAACGGGACGGTAGTGCGGTAGAGGTCGACACAGGAGAAGCTACGGTTTCAGACATGGGCATTCCCTGCGGGATCTCATCGTCATCAAGGTCTTGGGCGTCGGCATTTTAAGGCTTTACGCCCAAATGAGGGGGAAAGTGCCCCTGCCGCCGAGGCAGGATCAGCAAAAGTACCAGCCGCCAGACCATCAAGGCCGCGCCCAGGGTGTGCCCCAGGGCAGATACCAAAGGCCAGTCCAGAACCACATTGCTCAAGCCAGTGGCCAATTGCCACACCACCAGGCCCCACAGCCATCGGCGATCCGAACGGGTCCACACCTCACGCCGCAGTGCCCAGGCCAAGCCCCCCAGTGAAGCCAGCGCCACACCGGCCCACAGTCGGTGCACCATGTGAATGGCCGTCAGGGCTGGCAGGGTGATCCATCCTCCCTGCCCATCTGCACCGAGAGGACGCCACAAAGTGAATGCCGTTGAAAAATCCATGTCCGGCCACCACTGGTTTTGACAGGTGGGAAACTCGGTGCAGGCCAGCACCGCGTAGTTGGTGCTGACCCATGCGCCCGCGGCCATCTGCAACACACAGACGATCAACACCAAGGCGACCAGGGCCCTCAGGGAAGACTTTCGCCAAGCCTCCCAGGCCTGGGGCGAAGCACGCCAGTCATCCAGGGCGCGCGCCTGAGCGGTCAGCAGCCCCACCCCCAGCATGGCGCCCAATAGGTGAATCGAAACGATCAGGGGCTGCAACTTCATTGTCACGGTCAAGGCCCCGAAGGCACCTTGGGCGCACACCCAGATGAACGTAGCCGTGGCCCACCATGGCGACAGCCCCCCAGCCTGACGCCGCATCCGCCAGGCCAAAACCATGAGCGTCGTGATCAGGGCGCCGACCGTCGTGGCCAGGTAGCGGTGCACCATCTCGATCCAGGCTTTGCTGTGACTGACGGGCCCTGTGGGGCGCAACAGTTCAGCGGCGGAGATCGAGGCGTGGGCCCCCACTGGACTGGTATGGCCGTAGCAACCCGGCCAGTCGGGGCATCCCAGTCCTGAATCGGTCAGGCGGGTGAAAGCGCCAAACACCACCAGATCCAAGGTCAAAAACAAGGTGGCCACCGTCAATGCCCGCTGCCAGGCTGGCCATCCGCGCAAACCTGCACGTCGGGATTGCCACACCACCAGAGACACTGGCACCACGGCCAATCCCAAACCGAGCACGGCCACGTCGAGAGCTGGCCCCAGGTCGATCAAATCCAAGGGAGAAGTCATGGTGATCAACGGCCCGGCTCGTCCCAAGACTCATTGGCTTTCATCAAGCGAGTCAGGTCTTTTTTGATCTGACTGGGGTCCTCATGAGCGGGAAAGCGCATCATCCAATCGCCCCGCGGATCAACCAAATACAAATGATCGGCCAGCGCATGGCCAGCTTCAGGCTTGAGCCATTGCTGCAGCGCGCTTTCAGACACCCGCAGAACCCACGCCTGGGACAAGGCTGGCAACAGGGCCTCCCGAACGGGATTGGATCCCGTCACGAACCACACGCGATCCAGGCGATCTTTGTCTTTGCCAAGTATCTCGCGCAACTGCCGCTGCTCGTACAGATGCTGCTCGCAAGCGTGATCGCAAGCGCCATCTGCCACGGTCACCAGCAACCACTGCCCCTTCAGGCTGGAGGGCAGCACGGCCTGCCCACGCAGATCTTGCAGTGACCAGGCCCGATCAGGCGGCATGCTCACGGTCGGTTGGATCAGAGTGCCGTAGTTGACCCGCCCCTCAGGCCGAATCACGTAGTAGGTGAGGTAAGACGCGACAACCGGTGCGGCACAGATGAGCCAGACCAGCAACATCTTCATGCGCCCCATTCGGGTCCGCTGGACGTCTGGCTCGACCGGCGTGGGCAAGTCATGCACGCTGAGTTGAACGACTGAATCGGGTTCAGTCTGCTCGATGGGGGCGGAGTAATTGGAACCAGACATACAGTCCTGTGATGATCAAGGCCATTGCAAACCACTGCAAGGCGTAAGCACGATGCATGTTGACGCCGGTATCAGGAGCCGGCCAGTGTCGCTTCAAATCTTCGCTGGGCGAGCCCGGGTCGTCTTGTTGCAACACGGCACCGGGCGCGACGGCCACGCCCAGCCATTGGCTCCATGCCTGATGAGGCATATTCTGTCGCAACAATGGCCCCGGCTGCTGCGGCGCCACATCGGGCTCGCGGCCCAAAGCATAGGCCTGGGATAGATCTTGAGCGATCAAACCCTTGACTAGCACCCGACCGCCAGCAGTGTGCACCGGAAACAGCCGTTGCCGATCCGTTGCGTCGCGCGGAACCCAGCCGCGCTGTACCAACACCGTCGCCGGACCACAAACGGGAGATGGATCCAGTTGCAGCGGCGTGACTACATAGAAACCGGCTTGACCGTCCATCATTCGATTGTCAAGATAGACCATCCTGGAAGCTATCCAATGCCCGGTTAGCTGGGCCGGTCGGTGCTCTGGCAAAGCTTGCGAGCCCATTGCGCAGGGCCAATCTGGGTTGAGCAGGGGCCGATCATGCTGTCGCTGTTCGATGAGACGCGCGAGCGCAATCTTGCCGTCTGCCCGGCGTAACTGCCAAAAACCCAACGAGGTCGTCAGGCTGACTGATGCCAATGCGGCCAGCAAAATCCAGACACGCCGCGCACTAACAGACATAATCACACACCATGAAAATCGTGATGGCATTGGCCCTGGCGGCCATTATCGGGGCCCTCGTTCTGGCGGGCAAAGCCATGCTGCAAGATGGCCGAGATGGCGCGCAAAAAACCAATCGCATGGCCAGAGCGCTGGCCTGGCGAGTCGGGTTGTCCATCGCTTTGTTCCTCTTTGTGCTCATCAGCTACAAGCTTGGATGGATTCACCCTACCGGGGTTCCCTTGGGGCAGTAGCCCACAAAGACAAGGGCGCCTTGGAGCGCCCTTGAGGAAAGCAAGTTCATTCGACCGGGGGTCAGGTCCAGTACACCACCAGATAGAGCCCCAGCCAGACCACATCCACAAAGTGCCAATACCAGGCAGCCCCTTCAAAGCCAAAGTGCTTTTGAGGCGTGAAGTGCCCTTTCATCAGCCGCAGGGTGATGAACAGCAGCATCAACATGCCCACGAACACGTGCAAGCCGTGGAAGCCGGTCAGCATGAAGAAGGTGGAACCATAGATGCCCGACGACAGCTTCAAGTTGAAGTGGTGATAGGCCTCGAAGTATTCGAACCCTTGCAAACCCAGGAAGGTGGCGCCCAACAGCACCGTCACCCACATGAAAGCGATGCACTTGCCGCGCAGGTTGTCTCGCAAGGCATGGTGGGCAATCGTCAAGGTCAGACCCGATGTCAACAACAAGGCGGTGTTGATCGTGGGAATGGGCCAAGGGCCCATGGTGCGGAAGGGCTCGATTGTGCCTGCCGGCGAAGCTGTAACGCCAGCCATTTCAGAGGGCCAGACGGCCTTGAAGTCAGGCCACAACAAGGCGTTGTCCATGCTACCCAGGTTGGGCACCGAATGCAGACGCGCCCAGTACAGGGCCCCGAAGAAGGAGCCGAAGAACATCACCTCGGAGAAGATGAACCAGGCCATGCTCCAACGGAACGACACATCGATGCGATCGCTGTATTGGCCGGATTCACTTTCGGAAATGGCTTGGGAAAACCATTGCTTCAAGACGGTGAGCCACCACACCAGCCCCAGAGCAACTGAATAGGGGGCCCACTGGACACCATTGACCCACTGGCCTGCCCCCAAAACCACAAAAAACAACCCCACGGCCGCCATCATGGGATGCCTGGATGGCCCGGGCACAAAGTAATAAGGGGCTTGCCCCTTGGGAACCGATGCCGACATGTGTAGTGCTCCTCGTTACACCGACCTTTAACGGGCCACGCCACTGCTGATCACCCACTGGATCAACAGGATCAGGCCACCCACAAACAAAATTGCTGCGATCACCCCGGCAATGATCACGTGGACCGGGTTGATCTTCGACACATCATCCGCGTAATCGGATGATTTGCGGACCCCGAAGAAGGACCAAAACACCGCCTTCATGGTCTGCATGAAAGAACCTTTGCGTCTGACCGCGTCTTTCAGGTCTGACGCCATCATCATCCCCCCGCCGGGCTTGGCATGCGCCCACCTACTTCAAAGAAGGTGTAGGACAAGGTGATCGTCTGAACATCCTTCGGCAATTTGGGATCGACCACGAAAGTCACAGGCCAACGCTTCGACTCACCCGGCTTGAGCGTGTGCTCGCTGAAGCAAAAGCACTCCAGCTTCTTGAAATAGGGCGACGCCTGCTTCGGTGCATAACTGGGAATGGCCTGGGCCACCATCGTCCGGTTCTGCACGTTCTTGAATTCGTACATCACCGTGGTGATTTGTCCGGGATGAATATCGACGTAATGCCGCTCAGGCTTGAACTCCCAGGGGCCATGGGCATTGGCATCAAATTCGACCGTGATCGTTCGCGTGGTGTCGACCTGTGTGTTGATCTTGCTGCTGGCCAGTACCCCAGGCGTGTCTTGTTCGCTCAGCGACAGCACATTGATGCCTAATGCCGTGCAGATGTGCTTGTACATAGGCACCATCGCGTAGCCAAAACCAAACATCAAGCCGACCACCACCACCAATTTACCCACCATGCTGAAATTGGCACGACGCAAGCGCTGACTGAACAACAGGTGCTTGCTGGTGGCTTGCAGGGGTGAATTCATGGTTGGTAGGCCGTTGGCTTCAATGGTGCGGAAACCATGCCATCTTGACCAAAAAGCCCAAGAAAAAAACCGCCGCTACCGAGGCCAGAATCAAGGCCAAGCGCTGATTCTTGGCCTTGAGATCAGCCTGACGATCTACTTCAGACATGCTTCAGCCCCTCAAGATTCAGCCAATGACCTTGGTGGCCGTCGCATCGAGCTTGGGCGGTGTCTCGAACGTGTGGAAAGGCGCAGGCGATGGCACCTCCCATTCCAGACCCTCGGCAGAATCCCAGGGCTTGGCGGGCGCAGGCTCGCCCTTACCACGCATGGCCGGGATCAAGACGACAAACAGGAAGAACACCTGCGCGAATCCAAACCCGAAAGCGCCGATGGAAGCGATCGCATTGAAATCGGCAAATTGCATGGGGTAGTCAGCATATCGACGGGGCATGCCTGCCAGGCCCAGGAAGTGCATGGGGAAGAAGGTGACGTTGAAGGCGATCAACGACCACCAGAAGTGCAGCTTGCCCTTCCACTCAGGCACCATCACGCCAGTCCACTTGGGGGCCCAGTAATAGAACCCGGAGAACAGCGCGAACAAGGAACCGGCCACCAGAACGTAGTGGAAGTGAGCCACAACGTAATAGGTGTCCTGAAGCTGGATGTCGATGGGGGCCATCGCGCAAATCAGACCGGTGAAGCCCCCCATCGTGAACACGAAGATGAAGCCCACCGCCCAAAGCATGGGCGACTCAAAAGACATGGAACCGCGCCACATCGTGGCCACCCAGTTGAACACCTTGACCCCGGTGGGCACCGAAATCAGCATGGTGGCGTACATGAAGAACAATTGACCGGTCACCGGCATGCCCGTGGCAAACATGTGGTGCGCCCACACGATGAAACTCAGGATGGCGATCGAGGCGGTGGCATACACCATCGAGGTGTAGCCAAACAGCTTCTTGCGGGCGAAGGCCGGCACAATGTGACTGATGATGCCGAACGCTGGCAGGATCATGATGTACACCTCGGGGTGCCCGAAGAACCAGAAGATGTGCTGGTACATCACGGGATCACCACCACCCGCAGGGTTGAAGAAAGTGGTGCCGAAATGACGGTCGGTCAGGGTCATGGTGATGGCGCCGGCCAGCACAGGCATCACAGCGATCAGCAGGTAGGCCGTGATCAGCCAGGTCCAGCAAAACATCGGCATCTTCATCAAGGTCATGCCAGGCGCACGCATGTTGAGGATGGTCACGATGATGTTGATCGACCCCATGATCGAGCTGGCACCCATGATGTGCATGGCGAAGATGCTGGCATCCATCGAGGGGCCCATCTGCAGGGTCAAAGGCGCGTAAAGCGTCCAGCCGGCCGCTGGGGCGCCGCCAGGCATGAAGAACGAGGACACCAGCAGAATGGCGGCCGGAATCAGCAACCAGAAGCTGAAGTTGTTCATGCGGGCGAACGCCATATCCGAGGCGCCGATCTGCAGAGGAATCATCCAGTTCGCGAAGCCCACGAAGGCCGGCATGATGGCCCCAAACACCATGATGATGCCGTGCATGGTGGTGAACTGATTGAACAGCTCAGGGTTGAAGAATTGCAGCCCGGGCTTGAACAACTCGGCACGAATGCACAAAGCCAGCACGCCGCCGATCATCAACATCGTCAAGGAAAACAGCATGTACAACGTGCCGATGTCCTTGTGGTTGGTGGCATAAACCCAGCGGCGCCATCCGTGCGGATGGTCATGGTGGTGGTCGTGTGCGTGATCACCGTGGTGAAGAACTGCGCTCATTGACTATCCTTTCCTGTTGATCCGAACTCGGCGATCACTTACGAGCAGCCACCACTTCGGATGGCTGAACGGTTTGACCCGTGTGGTTGGACCAATGGTTCTTCGTGAAGGTGATCACCGAAGCGATCTCAACGTCTGACAGCTGACGCCATGACGGCATGATGTTGTTGCGCCCATTGAGCACGACCTGGATTTGCTGCAGCTTGTCGTCGCTTTGCACAATGGCCGAGCCATCAAGTGGCTTGACCGCCCCGCCGCCCTTGCCGTTGGGCTGGTGACAAGCCGCGCAGTTGGCGTTGTAGACCTTTTCACCGCGAGCCATCAGTTCGTCGTGAGTCCAGGTCTTGTTGGGATCGTCGGCCTTGGCCTGCATTTCCTTTTGCTGCTCGGCCACCCACTTGGTGTAATCATCGGCGGACAGCACCTTGACGTGGATCGGCATGTAGGCGTGCTCCTTGCCGCACAACTCGGCACACTGGCCGTAAAAGTCGCCCACCTGCTCTGCACGGAACCAGGTATCACGCACAAAACCGGGGATGGCATCTTGCTTGATGCCGAATCGAGGCACCGAGAACGAGTGGATGACGTCGTTGGCGGTGGTGATGATGCGGATCTTCTTGTCCACAGGCACCACCAGGGGATGATCGACCTTCAAAAGGTAATCGTCGCCTTGAGGCGTGCCGGCATCAGACAGGGCGCGCTGCGACGCATCCAGCGTAGACAGGAAGGAAATGCCCTCACCCTCACCCTTGATGTAGTCGTAACCCCATTTCCATTGGTAGCCGGTGGCTTTGATGGTGATGTCGGAGTTGGTGGTGTCCTTTTGCGCCACCACCACCTTGGTTGCCGGCAGCGCCATCCCGATGACGATCAGGAAGGGAATGACGGTCCAGATGATTTCGACCGTGGTCGATTCGTGGAAGTCGGCCGGCTTGGCACCCTTGGATTTACGGTGATTCAGGATGGAATAAAACATCACCCCGAACACGCCGATGAAGATGGCCCCACAGATGTAGAGCATCATGTAATGCAGATCGGCTTGCGCTTCCGCGATCTTGGTGGCGCCTGGGGGCAGGTCGATCTGATGAACGGCCGGCCCACCCGGGAGATCGTTCACCGCCCAGGCGGTGGAGGCCATCAGCCCTGAACCGATCATCCCCAATTTTGAAATCACACGCCAATACCGAGCCACCCGATACCCAAGATCGTTGATCATGTCTTCGCTCATCAAAGATTGAAATGCCGATCCGATCCGCGCGGCGCACGGTGAATCGAAGCCCACACCCGAACAAAGTATGAGATTTCTCAAGTCATTCTAGCCAGCGCTTTGCGCTACCTCAAGGCTGATTCGAAGTGAATTGGCTATGAATAACCCGCACTTTGAATCTGATTGCCAACACTTTCCGTGCAACCAGACACGTTAGGCTGGGTCACCCTGCAGAGCGCGTATCCCGTCGGATCATCGCCCGCATGTCGTCCAGCGACACCTTGGTTTCTGGCCCGAGATGGGCTTTCGGAACCGGTTTGACAGCATGACCATAAATCACCTCGACCGTCAATCCCAATCGTCCATCAGGTCGTTTCAGTCGACGGTTCAGCACGTCTATCAGTTGCTCACGCCAACGCCGTGTACGCAAGCCTGGATGACGTCCCCTCGCGACATTCCCGCCCCAGGTGCGCAACTCGTCGAGCAAGGCCTCGGCTGAGTCCCAAGTCAGGGTCAAGGTTTCCATGTCCATCACCGGGTCGGAAAACCCGGCCTTGACCAGTTCATCGCCCAGATCATGC
The DNA here is from genome assembly GCA_028864885.1 of Burkholderiales bacterium. Classification (GTDB taxonomy): domain Bacteria; phylum Pseudomonadota; class Gammaproteobacteria; order Burkholderiales; family Burkholderiaceae_C; genus Aquabacterium. The sequence goes on from JAGWLR010000005.1 coordinate 55,872, forward strand.
ATGTCGACGAAATCGATGGTGGGCAAAGCCCATCCGCAGTCGCGGTACACCGCGCGCAATTCGCGCGCGGTGTCGGGCCCCAAACCCGAGCACATCAAAAATCCATCGATGGCCAGATGACGATGCCATTGCGCCATCATCCCGGGCAGATCGGTGCTGGCGTGCAGGGTCATGTTGGCCCACAGCATTTGCACCCCGCCAGGAAGCCATGGCGCCTGAGCCACCGGCTCGGCAAAAACTGGCACTGCTTCGCGGCGAAACAGGGTACGCCACGACCGCCGCCCGGCTTCTTGCGCCAGACGCTCGCTGGCTTGGGCCAGATCGGTCGTCGGTTCGACCACCCACCGGGCCGAGCCAGGGTAGTGCGCCTGGACCACGTCAAGCCCACCCCCACTGAACGCCGACCAGTCTATCCAGGACTGGGGGCGAAGTTTGATCGGCTCCAGCTTCTCGGCCAGGCGACGGGCGACTTCCTGGTGAAGCCAGACTGCCTGCGATGCACTGGCGATACGACGGATTTGCCTGGCAACGGCAACAGGATCCGGCGCACAGGCAGGCAGAGCCTGAGAAGAGGGGGTATCTGACATGGTGAAAAACAACTGCAAGCGGCTGCAGTATAGAAAGGTATCAATGCCCCCGTGAGCCGAATGCGTTACCCAGCCAACAAGACCTGTCCGTTTTCCATCCTGAATACGGCCTCACCCAATGCCGCCACATCGTCCGGATCGTGCGTGATCAAGATCATGGGCACATCCAGACGGCGCTGCAAATCGAGCAGTTCGACCCGCATGGCCCGCCGCAATTGGGCGTCGAGTGCGGCAAACGGCTCATCCAGCAGCAATACATCGGGGTGCGTGACCAGTGCTCGTGCCAAGGCGGTTCGCTGCCGCTGCCCGCCGGACAAATCATGTGGGTATTGATTGGCCAAGTCTTGCAGCCCCATCAGTTCCAGCCATTGCTGAACCCGCTGATCCCGCACCGCCCGACTGGGGTTCAACCACCCGGCTTGAGTTCCAAAGGCGATGTTTTGCTTGACCGTGAGGTGCGGAAAAAGGGCGTAATCCTGAAACAGATACCCGACCCGTCGAGCACGTGCCGGGACATTGATGTGTGAGCCGGCATCGAAAACGGTGTGGCCCGCCATTCGGATGTGGCCGCTGTCAGGCGTCAGCAGTCCGGCGATGGCCTTCAGCGTCATGCTTTTGCCCGCCCCAGAGGGCCCATGAATCACCACCCGCTTGCTGGGCGACTGCAAGCGGATCCGAAGGTCGAAAGATCGGGCGCCGGCTTGCAAGGTTTTTTGAAAATCCAGATCGAGTTGCATTCCCGTCTTTCATCAGCGTCGGCGCACGGCATGACCCGGAGCCAAACGGTGCGCGACCCATAACACCACGATGCAGGCCACCGAAATCACCAGCACCAGGTGATTGGCCACATCGTCTTGCCCGGCCTGAACGGCCTCATACACGGCGATCGACAGCGTTTGCGTCTTGCCCGGAATGCTGCCCGCCACCATCAGCGTGGCGCCAAACTCGCCCATCGCTCGCACAAAACCCAGCAAGACCCCCGCCAAGATGCCACGCCACGCCAAGGGCAAAGTGACACGGAAGAAGACCGCCCATTCAGTCAGCCCCAGTACACGCGCCGCCTGTTCCAGTTGGCCGTCGACAGAATCAAACGCGGCCCGAGCGGGTTTGAAGACCAAGGGAAAAGCGACCACCGTCGCCGCCACGACAGCACCCTGCCAACTGAAGATGAGCTGGACGCCCAAGGTTTGCTGGAGCATCCGCCCGACCCAGCCATGCCGCCCCAGCAAGATCAACAAGTAATACCCCAAGACGGTGGGCGGCAAGACCATGGGCAGGGTCAACACCGTGTCCAGCAGTTCGCGCCCTGGAAAGCGGTGCCGTGACAAGGCATAGCCTGAGGCAATACCGAGCACGCCGGCCAATACGGCGGCACATCCCGCCACCTTCAGGGACAGAGCCAGGGGCACCCAGATTTCCAGCATGCCGATGGCACTCAAGGCTGAACGAAACCGTACCGTGCCAAGATGCCCTGCCCCTCAGTCGATAGCACGAAGCCGATGAAACGCTGCGCCTCCGGCAGGTGGAGCCCGCCCGTGATGGGCGCAATCGGATACGACACCGCCGTATCCAACGGCACCGTGAACGCAACCGAAACTTTGTCTTTCATGATCAGGGCGTCGGTGGCGTAAACAAATCCCGCGTCCACTTCCCCTCGGGCCACATAGTCGAGGGACTGTCGGACATTTTGGGTGAAGATCATCTTGGGCTGCAGGCCCGACCATTGCTGCGAAGCCACCAGAGCCCGCTCGGTGTATCGCCCCACCGGGACACTGGCAGGCTGACCCACAGCGATTTTCTGAACGGCCGGCGCGTTGAGATCAGACAGGCTGTGGAGCGGGATCTGGCCCGCCGTCGGCACAATCAAGACCAATTGATTGCGGGCAAAGTTTCGAGCTGCCTGTGGCGCCACCACGCCCTGTTGTTGGGCCTGTGCCATGGTGTCTTGGTCGGCCGCTGCCAGCACATCGACCGGGGCCCCTTTCACAATTTGCTGCAGCAGGGCCCCAGAGGCGCCAAAGTTCAATAGCACCTTGGCATCAGGGTGGCGCGCCTCGTAGGCTTGAGCCAGCGCTTTGAAAGCGTTGGTCAAGCTAGAGGCAGCCGAGACAGTGATTTCGCCTGCCCACGCACCGTGGATGGCTAGAGCCGACAGAAGGGCCCCGCTCACCCATTTGAAAACACCCTTTTGCATACAAGCCTCACGGTGACCGATGAAACCGAAATATAGCAGCGTATATAGCGATCAAACCTTGACCTGATGCAAGCCGGCTCCCTCGACGGAGCGATTGGCAGGCGGCGTGCCCCTCCGTACAGTGCGCGCCCATGCTGAACCTGCTCGCCCCAGCCGCCAAACGACTGTCTGCTCTGTGTTGCATGCCCAGCGCCTGCCGACTGTGTGGCACGTGGCAAAGCCAATCAGTCTGTGAGGGCTGCGTGAAGGGGACAACCCTCAGCGCCCGGCGGTGTCACCGTTGTGGGCTCCATTTGAAAGAAGACGCGATCGAATCAATTTGCCAGAGCTGCGAAGACTATCCGCCCGAGATGGACGCGGTGGTGGTGGGATTCGACTTCGTACCGCCGTGGTCGAGCATGATCGGGGCCCTGAAATTCAGATCCGACGTGGCACTGGCTCGGGTGCTGACAGCGCCACTCGCGCAGGCCATCCGGCAATCCGATCCGACAGGCCGCCAAATGCCGGATCTGATCATCCCGATCCCACTGTCGGCGTCACGCTGGCAAGAGCGTGGCTACAACCAGGCATGGTTGCTGGCTCATCAACTCGCCCGCGAGTGTGGCTGGTTGAATCGTCTGCATCATGGCACCTTGATCCGCCGACAAGAAACCGGGCGGCTCATGCAAATGCAACGAGACCAGCGCGAGGCCCGCATTCGTCATGCCTTCGCCGTGCAGCCGGAAGAAATCCATCGCGTGCAGGGCCAACACGTGGCGCTGGTCGATGACGTGATGACCACAGGCGCCACAGCCAACGAAGCGGCTCGCGTCTTGCTGCAAGCTGGGGCGGCCAGCGTGACAGGATGGTTTGCCGCCCGAACACCAGCCCCGAAATTGGGTCAGCGTGAACGGGCCGCCCAATAAGCCATGCGTCGGATCAAACGATCCAATAAGATGGGCTTGGCCAGGTGATCGTTCATGCCGGCGGCCAGGCAAGCCTTTCGGTCATCGTCATAGGCATTGGCGGTCATCGCCAAGATGGGTGTCGACTCGTACCCCGGCAAGGTGCGAATGATCTTGACAGCATCGACCCCGTTCATCACCGGCATTTGCATGTCCATCAAAATCATGTCGTAGGCGCCAGCTCGGGCTCGCTCAACGGCCTCCTGACCATTGGCCGCGATGTCGATGAGCACGCCCGTGCTGGCCAGCCCTTCTTTGACAATCATTTGATTGATGGCGTTGTCTTCAGCCAGCATGACCTTCAGGCCTCGGAGCAATTCGACGTGCTCGATCGATTGCAGGTGATCCAGGGCACGCGCCGCACCCGTGGGTGCCGCCACCGGCTGCACCACCATCAGTGGCAGTTCGAGCCAGAACACACTACCCTGCCCCGGTGCGCTTTGGACACCGACCTGACCATCCATCAATTCAGCCAAGCGCTTGCTGATGGCCAAACCCAAGCCGGTGCCTCCGAACTCACGCGCGGTCGAGGCCTCAGCCTGCTCGAAGGCCTGAAACAGCCC
>JAGWLR010000079.1 GCA_028864885.1 Burkholderiales bacterium
GGACCACAAAGAATTCGATGTCCATGTGCCTCTCCAAAAAACTACACCGGAACGTGCTTAGTCAAGGCGGCGACAGCAGGTCGTCGTCCCTTTCGTCCGACGAGGCTTCCTGGGGGGCGTTGAGCTTCATTTCTGGTTGCGCATCATCGGCTGGCTCTGGCCACTCCTGGTACGGATAGAACCCAGCCCGACCCACATCTGGGTTCTTCGTGAATACGATGGGCTTGAGTACCTCTGTAAGCGATTCAGGAACTTCTTCGTTCTCCAGAACGACGATTTGCCCGTGCCCCGCCCAGCCGGACAGCCAGCGATAGAACTTCTCACGAACGGTGCTGGGTGCCACGTCCGGGGACGCAGTGCGCTTGGGGTCCGCGTATGGCTTCAGCGGCGAATCCAAGACCACGACACCAAGATGCGGATGCTCATGTTCGACGGCGTAGTCCATCAGCGCGATGACCAACGACGCCAGATACAGAGACCTAAGTCCGGCACCGTAGCTGAGGCGTGCTCGGTCATTGATGACGAGGTCGCACTCGCCAGCATCGAGAGAGATGTTTTTGATATCGGTGAGGCCCCAGTCCTCCAAGAAAGCCTTAGCGCGGTCTGCCACCGCACGGCCGTGCGTTCCGCCGTCGCGCGTGACGTTCACGCGCTTGCGCACCTTGGATTTTCCGAGGCGCGTAACTTCCGCCTCCAGGCGTTCAATCTCGTCAAAGATGCCGAGCTGCGCAGCGAGGTCGCTGCGCCGTAGCGCCAGGGTCTTGGGGTCCCCAGTGAACTCGATGCGCGCGCCGTTAACCACGACCGCTTCGCGGTTCTGGAGTGCGTTGAGGTTACCGCCAAGGCGTTCGGCCTCTGCTCGGAATTCAGAGTACCGGCCGCGTTCGCGCTCGAGCGCCACCAGCAGGCCGCGGCGAAGAGACTGAATTTTCTCTGCTTCAGCCTTGATGGCTAACTGGTAGTCCTTCGGCTTAGGTTGCGGGTGGTCATGGTGCCCATGCTGGTCAGCGATGCCGGTCCCACACAGCGGGCAGGCTACCTCCGGCAGGGCTTCGAAGAATGCGGCGCCCTCGTTGCTAGCTCCCAGACGCGACAGGTCATTCGCGTACTTCTCGTCGAGTAGCTCGAACCGGCCAATCATTGCATGGGCGTGGTTTCGCCGGTTTGCCGCAAGCGCCTGCTCCTCGGCGGTATCGGCAATCTCCCTTCGAAGCTCCTTCAGCTTCGTCGCACGCGCTTCGTACTGACTTGTCATGGCCCCAAGCGTCGCGTCAACTCGCTCGATTGCCTTGGTCACGTCCTCGCGCTTCACATCACTCGGAAGACCCGCCTTTACTCGCTCGAGTGCCGCTTCAGCCGACGTGAGTTGCCCCTTGATGCGCTCGACCTCCGCCTTGGTCTTGGTGACCTGAATTGCCGCATCGTCGTTCCCCGTGAGGAACAGGTTGAATGATGACGTTCGCTTGGGCGTTGCGTACCCGACGCCGGTAGTTGCGAAGTCGGCGGGCACTTCGGTTTGGGACCAAAGCGCCCAATGACGGATGTCATCACCGGTGACCGGACCTCGCTCGCTCTGATTCCGAAGAAGCTGCTTCCCTGCGGCGCCGGAGAGCTCGACGATGAGCTCTCCAAGGTCTCGCTCTACCGCCTCGAATGCGAGCGGTTCTTCGTTCCCATTAGCCCGAGACCAGATGGCGGCTGAGCCACCATGGATGCCTCGCCGGACTTCATACTCGACGTCGCCGGCAATGAGTCGAAGCCTGAGCTCCTGATAGCCCTGGGCCTGTGGGAAAGAGCTGTCTGGCGGGTCTCCTCCGAGCAAGTACCAGAGGACGCCATGGATGTACGACTTACCCGAGTCGCTCGGACCAACGACAACACGTTGCTTGGGATAGAAATCGATTTCCGCATCGGGCTTGTCCGGCCCGTGGGAGGAGAGTTTGAGAAGAACGATGCCCATTGTGTTCAGCCGTAGCGTACAACCGCTTCAATTTCGGCGCCCCAGAGATGACCACTGGCTGCGAACTCATCGGTCAGCTCGCTGGAGTCCGAGGAGCCAAAGTGCTCAGCAGCCCAGTGGCAGCGAAGGTCCAGGTCACGCAGGTACGGCGAGGTGAGAGACGCGGTCAACATCCGAGCTGTCTCGCCGGCGTAGTAGGTGATACCGTCTTCAGCCCAGGCAGCCGTGACAAGTCCGCGAGTGCTCATCAGATGCAGCCCTCGCTCGATGAGCTCCCGCCGACTCAACAGCTCCGCGCCGCGGAACGGGATAGGCGTGTGGAGGCTCGAAGGACCATCGAGGTCCGCTGAATAGACGACGGCATAGTCGAGCAGCACGAGCTTCTGCAGGTCAGCCCCTTGTGGCGAAAGCGCTTGCAGCAGATACACCATCCGCAAGCCGAGCTCGAGCGGCGAGTTGAAGACGGGAAGGGGCGTGCGCTTCACTTGACCCATTTCAGCTTTTTCTGGTTGGCGAGGTGGTGGCACGAACCAGGCAAATCTCCTGGCCGAAGGCGAGGTGAGAGAACGCTGTCGTTGAGCTTCAGACCCTGCGCGCTGGTCAGGCCCGCTTCCAATCTATCCAGGCCATTGGTATGCCGAGGACTGTTGACCGAAGAGCGGATGCCTGTGTGGACCATGTCTAGTAGATTGAAGAACTCATGCTCACCGTACAGGTCGCGGCTGAAAGTCTTCAGGCCCTCTGCGCAATAGAAGGTGGTGCGCTGGTCCAGGAAGTGTTCGCGGAAGTCCGAAGAGGCCATCAGCGCGTCTACGGTGAGCGTGTTCCCGCTCAGCTCCGAGTACACGTGCAGCAGCGCTTGGATGTAGTTGGCTTCATCGGCTGTTGGCGTCGACGGCGCAAGCGGGTCTTCCATCCGTTCAGCGACTATGCCAAAGAGTTTGTGATGCGCTGACCGGTCTAACGCGTGCCAATCTAGGATGTCGCGAAGTTCGCATTCGCGGATGTCCCTGAAGTCGAAGTTCGAGACGACCGTTTCAACTGCTAGCGTCAGGTCGGCTTTCAGCTTCTGCAGACCCGTCTCACCCGCCTTCCAATCAGCGAGAAGGCGCTGCTTGAAGTCGTCAGGCGTTGCGAGAAGGTCGAACAGGTCGCTACCCACGCTGCGGGGAGCGCAGATGAGGTACTGCCTTGGACGAACGTAGGTCCCTGCCGCCAGGTGTTTGAAGAACTTCGCCAGCTCCGGAAAGATGTTGCTCGGGGTCAGCGGGTTCTCATAGTGCTTCGCCTGGTACAGGTCCCACTTCCCGGGCTCTCGTTCCGGTACCAGCCGCGCCTCGACGTCGCGGCCTTTGTCGTTTGCTGCGCCCAGGCGCTTCACCAGCGCGTAGGTCTTGCCTTGTCCCAGCGGGCGCAAGCGAACCGCCGCCTCGATGAGCTGCTCCCACTGCGATGGTTCGAAATGCAGGACTTGCGCCGAGGCCGGCATGACGCCGCCCATTCCGACGAAGCGATTGGTCTTCTTTCGTGCAGCTCCCATGCGTCTCGCCACCGCAGCTGTTGCCGCTGCTGATAGCGCCTTCCCTTGCGCTGATGTGTGTGCTGTTGTCCGAGGAATTGTATCGGAGCTGTAACTCATCGGCGCCCGGTGATTGCCCAAGGCCAGGACCCAGGAGAACCACTGCCGCATTGCCTCGGGGAGCAAACGTCAGAACTGGCGCCGAACATCCGATCCCAATGACTGCTTGGTGCCAGCCAGCGTGAGTACTTGCAGCCGACCTGAGTGGCCGCTATCGCTGCAGTGCTGGCATTCACCGTACTGACAGGCAGACGTTGACAACGTGACATCACGTCGGAAACTGGTTTCAGCAAACCGCTGGAGCCAACCATGCAACCACTGAAACTCACCCTCAAAGGCTTTCGGGGCATCCGTTATGGCCTGGGGCAAGACGTGTTGACCCTGGACTTCGAGCGCCTGGCCGATGGCGCTGAACTCGTCGCCATTGCAGGGGCCAATGGGCGGGGCAAGACCACGCTGATGGACAACATGCACCCCTATCTGACGATGCCGTCACGGGCGGCCTTGAGCGGCCCCGGCGGCTTTTCCTACTACGACCATGTCTGTCTACCGGAAAACGAAAAGGATCTGACCTGGTCACATGAAGGCAGGTGCTATCGATCCCAAGTGGTGATCCGGCTCAACGGGCGCCGCAAGACCGAGGCCTATTTGCATGCACTCAGTGATGAGGGCCAATGGCGCCCCGTCTGTCTCGACGATGGTCTGGTGTCCGATGGCAAGGTCGAGACCTACAGCCGCTGTGTGGAATCCATTTGTGGCAGCGCTGATACCTTCTTCACCTCCGCGTTCTCAGCGCAGGGCAAGCGCCAACTCAGCACCTACCGCAATGCCGAGATCAAGAGCCTGCTGTCCGACTTGCTCGGCCAGGAAGAAATCCGAGCGTTGGGGCAAAAGGCCAATGACACCGCCAAACTGATCAAGGCCGGGCTGTCGTCCATCAGGCAGGAGTTGGCCGGCCTAGATGCGGAGCATGCTCGCCTGGATGCGGGACTGCATCGCTTGCAAGGTGCATCCGACCGAGTTGCGCAGACCTTGATTGAGCGAGAACAAGCGCAGCAGGCATTGGATGGGCATCGGGTTGGCCATGCCCGCTTGCAGGCACAACGGGATCAGTCACAGAGCACCGAGGCGCGTCGTGCGCAGTTGCTTGAGGAGCGCAAGGCGTTGATCGTTGCCGGCACGCGAGCCATCGAGGGGCTCAAGGCTCAAGAGCAGGATGCCTTGCAAGGCTTGGAGCGCTTGGCGCAACGCATCAACAGTAGGCGCACGCAAGCGCAGTCTCGGCAAAGCGCGCTCATGCAATCACGTCGCCAGTGCCTGAACGTGCTGGAAGAAGCTGACACGGTCCAGCGTGCGGCACATCGCCTGCCTCTGGCTGAACTGGTGCTGAGTGCCAGGCAACAGGAGATCGTTGTGTGCCGACAGCAGGTGCAGGCGATGAGGGATGCACAGGCCACGGAACGACTGCTAGTGCAGAAGCTAGCCAGCATCGAACTGGAGGCAGGCAGGGCGGCTTTGAAGGCCCAGGAGTTGGCGCACCGCTTTGGCCTGGTCGGTGAGGTGCCTTGTGCGGGCACTGATCTGCAAGGGCAATGCAAGCTGCTGGGGGATGCGCATGAAGCCCAGTCTCTGATGCCCAGCGCACAAGGCCAGATCAGTCGCCTGGCGCAGGACAAGTCCCTGGCAGAACAGGAACTCTCCCTGATCCGCCATCGGTACGAAGAGCTGGCCCAGGCGCCGCAAGCGCTGGCCCGGGTCGAACGCTTGGTCGATATGGCTCGAACACGGGTGTCTCGCTTGTCGCTGCTGGCGACCAGGGCAGGCCAGATCAGCCAAGCCCGCACCGCTTTGCAGACCCTTGAGCTTGAACTGTCCTCATTGATGGCAGAGCTTGGCCGGACCCAAGGCAACGAGACGACCGAAGAGCAGGCCGAGCGCCTACAGATCGAGGCAACACGACAGCGGATCGCGCAGGCGCTGGTGCAACAGGCGCAGCATTTTCGGGAGGCGCTCAATCGCCTGGATGCGGTGCTTCAGGGGTTGCCAACGCCCTTTGACCATCAGATGCTGGCCGCTGCCGCCCAGGCTGAGGCCCAAGAGCGCCTGGCCTTGTCCACCGCAGAGCAAGCCCACCTGGCCGCCGAGCGCGATGCCCAGTCCAGGATTGAATTGATGGCTCAGGCGCGGGCCCTGGCTGATCGGCGTGTGCAGGTGCAGTCTCGCATGGCCCGAGCGGAGGACAGCTTGGGAAGTTGGAACCTGTTTGCCCGATGCATGAGCAACGATGGCCTGATCGCCCTGGCCATTGACGATGCAGGACCAGCTTTGTCTGGCTTGGCCAATGACTTGCTGCTGGCCTGTTATGGGCCACGCTTTTCCGTGTCCATCCTCACGCTGGTGGAGACAGGCAAGGGCGAGCAACGCGAGGGCTTTGACATCGTCGTGCATGACGGCGAGTCGGGGGACAGCAAGAGCCTGGGCCTGATGAGCGGAGGGGAGCGCGTGTGGGTCAACGAGTGCCTGACGCGGGCGGTGGCGCTGTACCTGGCACAGCATGCCGGTCGGCGCTACGACGCCTTGTTTTCGGACGAAGCCGATGGGGCGCTGGACCCGGAGCGCAAACGCATGTTCATGGCCATGAAGCGCGAGGTGCTGCGCGTGGGCGGCTACCAGCGGGAGTTCTTTGTGTCTCAAACGCCGGAGTTGACCGCCATGGCCGACGCCGTGATCGACCTGGATGCGATGCGCGATCACGGGGTGACCGAGGATGGAGCAAAAAAATGGGCGTCGGCCTGATGGCGCGACGCCCGGTGGGGGATCAAAGGGGATCGGTGTCTTCGAAGATGGGCAGGCCGTCCACGATGGCCGCATCGCTGTCGAACTTGAGCCAGACGATGCCAGCCAACCTGGCCGCTTCGAAGATCATGGCCATGTCGCTCTCTGCGGGGACCGTGTAGGGCGGGGCGCCTACGTAGACGAAGCCGCCATAGTCGTTCGGGTATACATTGACCGACAAATCGTCATTGGCCAGCTTCTGGCGTGTGGTGGCCGTCAGGTGGCTGATCGACAAGGCGGCCAGAGGCTCGACCAGTTCCAACAACCTGGTCACGATGGTCTTATCCAAGGCGTACTCCTTCTTGGCAAGAATTTGGCTGTGCCACGCGAGGCAGGTAGGCTGGCCTCTTCACAGCAAACCCTGTTCCGCAAAAGACAGGACGCGGTCACCTCCCACGATGAAGTGGTCGAGCACGCGCACGTCCACCATCATCAAAGAGGATTTCAGCGTCTGGGTCAAGAGCTCGTCTGCACTGCTTGGCGACAATTGACCGCTCGGGTGGTTATGGGCCAACAAAACGGATGCCGCGTTGTGGGCCAGGGATCTTTTGACAACCTCGCGTGGGTAAACCGAAGTCTGGGTCAGCGTGCCCCGGAACAGCTCTTCGGCCTCTATCAGGACTTGCTGCGCGTCAAGGTAAAGCACCAGGAACACCTCGTGCTCCAACCCGGCGCAGTACATGCTCAGCCAGTCTTTCACAACCTTGGGCGAGGCCATGACTGGGCCGTCCAGCATCTTGGCGCGCATGTCGCGCAGCAGCAGTTCGCGTGCGACGCTGAGTTTGTAGGCCAGCTCTGGGGGAGCGTGCTCAAAGGCCTGGTACGTCGCTGCAGCATCGCAGGCGCATGGCAAAGGGAGTGGGGCTTGGCGAACAGGTGCGGCGAGTAACTCGCTGACCAGTTCGGCACTGGACAAGTGGGTGACATTCACGGATTTCTCCTTCACAAAAAGGAAAAGCGGGAACGTCCTGTCCCGAGGGGATGGATGTTCCCGCTCGGGATGTGCTGACGCGAGGTCAGCACGGTCAATGAGGCAGGTGACGACTGCGACGCCGACTCAAGGTCGGAGCGCATTCCGCGATGGAATGCATGTAGCGGTGGGCAGTGTGTCGTGATGGTCAGAAGCGTTCAAGCCTTGATCGCTGCATGCCATGGACAAGGCCCCATGGAACCGGGTCATTGTTGAGTGCACGCCTGGGTGATAGCTGAATATCACCTGAAGTTCAGTACAGAAATCTTGTTTCAGTGGGTGGCCAAAGCCGTGACACGGGCCTGAAATTTCGCCAAGATGGCGACTCGAATCCATGCAACGAGCACGACCATGATCCGTTTTGGCCCCCACATCCGGCTCACTCGGCGAGAGACTGAGCGCTTCAAGCTGATCACCGATCTGGAGCCAGTCGGCATCCGCACGCTGGCTGACCTGGATGCCTACATCGCGCAATGCAAGGCGCACTACTGGGGCGTCTCCAGGGACACCCAGTTTCTGCATTGGCTGATCGACCGCGAGTACCAGCAATGCCGCTCAGTGGCGTAGCAATGCGCACGCAGCCTGGCGGTTCATCAAGCAAAGACACGTGGCTCGATGGTGGCGCCGCGCATGAAGGCCAGGTAGGAAGCGGCCTTGCCGATGTCCGCGAAACAAGCGATGGCATCGCTGCCTCGCCTCACGGCCCATGGCAGGTTCGGGCTTTCATTGGGCGACAGGCTCAAGTTGGCCTCGCGATAGGCTGGATGCCGATACGGCGTGTTGCCGGTCTGCCAGTCCACCAGGCACAGGATGCAGTCGGTCAAGATGGCGCCGCCACCTGACTGGCCGGGCTCGACCAGCAGGGGGATTTTGAGCATGCCGCCAGATCGGCCAATGCGGCCGACCACGCCATGCTCATCAAGCCACGGTTCACCCGTGGCGAGGTCGCCAAGTATCAGGCGGATCTTCTCGCCAGTTCGGCGATAGGACTCCAGCACCTTGGCCGCTCTAGGATCGGTCCCGGGCGCAAAGTAGGTGCGTTGGCTCTGTGGGGAGCGGCCCCATGCGGCTGTGGCCATCAGGTATTTCTGATAGCCCGCCAGCGTGGCATAGTCGCCTGGCGCAAAGGCCAGGTGGCTTTGGTCGAGTTGCTGTGCGATCTGGTTGGCATGATCGCGAGCATTGTCAAAGCCAAAGCAACTGTGGCCTGATCGCTCCGTGATGACATAGAGCTTTTGCTCCAAGTTGAGTGTGACCGTGGTCATGAGGATTCCTTGTGTGGAAGCCTTGGGGCGCACCGCCGCTCGGGCCGTGGCCCCGCAGGCGTGTTGTGTCGCTATCAGGTCGGGATCAGCCTTGCGCGGCCAACCGGATGGGGGGCTGATCGCAGACGCTGTCCACCACTTGGCTTTGTCGGAGGTGCTCCAGCTTCAGCAGCAGTGCATGGGCATGTGCGCGGTCATCACCTGCCAGGCCAGGCTGAAGGGCCTGCACTTCCTTGATCAGCAAGCGCAGTTCCTGCACGATGGCCCGGTGGGCACGCTTCTCGATGGCGCACAAGGCGTCGGTTGCAGTGGTCATGGGAAATTCCTTCCGTGGGTGTGCCGCACTGCCACTCGGGCAGATTCGGGCGAAATGGGGGAGGACGCGGCATGCACCACCAGCAGGTGGGCAGGCGCGTGGGTCGATCTGGGCAGGGCCAGGGCGCTGGCCCCGGCACGGTCAAGACGCGGTGGTCTTGACGTGCGGGGAATCAGGCTGTTTGAGGCACAGCATTGGGCTTTGACAGCTCGCCCGACGTGGCGGATGGCACGTCCTTGGGCACAGGACCTTGGACCTCAAAAGACGATTGAGCCTGCGCAAACTCCGGCGCTTTCTTCAGGCGCTTGACCTGGGTTGCAGCTGGTTCGTTGGCAGTAGGTGGCAGGCATTCAACGGCGATGTCGCCGCCTTGGCGCAGCACTTGTCGAAGTGCCAAAGCTGGCGCAACAAAAACGCCATGGAACAGCCAACGCACGAACTGACCGATGCGCCTGTTGCGTGCGGCTGTGGCTTTGTGTGTCCGCAAGGATTGCTTGCAGCACAGGTACAGGGCCAGGTGGTTGCGCTTCATCAGCGGATCAGCCTCCAACTGGGCCATGACTTCGGCGGCCATGACGGGGTCCTGACCCACACGGCGGTAAAAGCCCATCCAGGCACGGGACTCTTCAATCTCGACACAGGTGCGTTTGGAGCGAGCGCGAGACGCTTCATGATTCATGGTGTGAACTCCAGAAAGGATGAGGGCACACCTATCCCGGCGGGGAGACGGTGGACTCCCCAAAGGGTTGCGTGGAAGTGCAGCACAGCCGAATGGCTGAGGCACATGAAAGACGGTTCACATCCCATGAAGTCGAGGGCTCCCGATCAATCGGGTTTGACTTCAATGGGATGCGAACGCGGGTGAACACAAGTTGGGCGAGACCGGGGAGGTCTGCGCGTCATTTCGTGTTCGACCCGAACTGCAGGCGAGGTCAATCGCCACGGTGTCAATGTGCTGACGCTGTACCACAGTCAAGTGGTTCAGGCGGCAGCACGGTAAGCCATGACCTGTTCGACCTGTCGCGAGACAGGCGGCGCAGGCTTCAGCAATGCGGGTAGCACTGCAGGACGGATCACAGGCTCGCGGGCAAGCCCGGAGCCACCCAACAGCACGCAAATGGCGCGCGTTTCCCTTGTCGCATGAGGGCATGCGTTCATGACGTTCTCCTTCAGGGTGTGAAGGGGAACGCCTCGTCCCGATGGGGAACATGGTGGTTCCCCAACTTGGGATGCTTCAACCTTGGCGGTTGAAGCGGCTCGGCGGCGGCACGGTGAGGTGCGCCGATGACACGGTGTTCAGCATGAGTGCTGAACGAGGCACAAGGCCATTGACATGGCCAAGCTGAACCGAGGTTCAGCTTCTACAAGGCAGGTCACGACTGCGACGCCAGCATGGCTGGACTTCAGGGAGACCTAAATCTCCATTGAAGGCTGCGTGAACGCGATGTCCACAGGTAGCCGCTGCAGTATGGATTCCCCCTGTATTTTTCTCAATCTATGCAGCCAAGGTGACAGGAAGCGCCATCAACAAGGCTTGGCAAATGGCATCGCTTTGCCGTGGCCGATTGGTGCTCAAGATTGGTATGAGCAAGCAACTGCGACCTAGGTGGATTGATTGAGCATGGGCGACAGTTTTTTGCTGAGGCGCAGCTCAGTCAAAGCGCTTCAAATACCGAGAAAAAACCCAACCTCGAATGACGGATGTGTGGTCAGGGCTGGTCCACGAAACGAGCGTGAAGTCCTTGTTTTTCTGTAGAACATGCACGGCCTGGCCAAAGTGGAGCTGACCTATGACTGGTGATCGGGCCGACGCACTTGAGCGAACCATCAGGGATTGCGTGGCAACGTAGCGGTGGTCGCTCAAGAGCCTCAGGTCTCCCACGGTATCCGACGCAGCTTGCTTGACCGCTTTGTGCGCCTCTTGGCGAGGCTTTTCTTCCAGCAACCTCTTGACGTAGAAGTCGCCGATAGGCGCCAAGAACGCATTGAGCAGCAGAAACACCATGGGAACAACGATGAGCCACAGCACCTTCTGCAGCTTGGGCTCGCTTGTCTGGGCAATGGCTGCCAGGATTTGTTGAAGAGCAGCTTCTGGGGTCGGTTGTTCGGCAGCCTCGTGAGCGATGGTCCGCATTGTCAAGGATGCTTGCGCCTTGAGCTTGGCGTCTAACTCTTGCCAAACGGCGCTGAAATCGGTGCTCTTGAGGCTGGCGTGAAAGCCCGACTTGGCGATGGAATCGATGAGCGCCTTTTCAGTCAGTCTTTGAAACGGCGCTTGATATCCCAGCAGGCTCTTTCGGATGTCTTCGAATGGATCTTGCCAAGCCTTGGCCATGTCCATTGCCGCCTTCAATGCGGTGCCCCTGGACATGTCGTCAACCATGCGCATTAACTCAACTGAAACGCTGCTGGAAGCGGCGTCAACTTGCCGTTGAAGATCGCCAAACAACGCCGCGTTTCCTGTGAAAGGAGCGGCCTTGGCAAGGATGTCCGCGTATTGTTTGCCCAGCATCTGCTGCTGACTCAGTTGCGCTGCGCGGATCGCCGCAGCATGCGCGCTGAGCCCTTCGTGCTGACGCAAGATGCGTTGGAGGTCCGCCGCCGACCCTAGCGCGTCCAGATGCTTGCGCCAGCCCGCAGTGACGTCGGAGGCCTTCATCATGGACTGCACCAAGGTGTCAGGTAATTGGCGTCGCCAATCTATCCCACCAATTTTGCCGATGTCTGCCAAGGTTTTTGATTCGTTCATGGTCACGTATTTTCACCGATGAAACTGCTCGGCGTCCGCACGAGTCAGCGAGTGGCCTCTGTGGTGGGCACTACCCGTAGTGCTTGAGTGCGCGAGAATAACTAGATATAGTGTTTGGCACTCGTTGTGCGCGAGTGCCAGCAAGGGGCAAACCCTGCCCCAAACTTCAACGAATCCACAGACACGCATGGCCAAGGTTTTCTTTTCCTATTCGCATGACGATGAGGCATACCGGGACCAACTGGAGAAGCACCTGGCGTTGCTCCGACATGAGGGGCTGATCGAATCCTGGCATGACCGTCGTATCCTGGCGGGCGCCGACCTCAACCAGGTCATTGACGATCAGTTGAACCAGGCGGATGTGATCTTGCTGCTGGTGAGTGCGAGTTTTTTGTCCTCGCGCTACTGCTATTCCATTGAAATGGCGCGTGCGCTGGAGCGCCAGAGCAGGGGGGAAGCGCAAGTCATTCCGGTGATCGTTCGGCCTTGCGATTGGCAGCAACCGCCCCTCAGTGGCTTGATGGCGGTACCCAAGGATGGCAAGGCCATCACCATGTGGGCCAACCACGACGAGGCTTACACCGACGTGGCGCGCAGTATCCGGGCTGTTGTGACGCAACTGGGCGGGCGTGCTCATGACGCGGGTACCGTCAGCAGGGCTCAGCCGCCTGCAGTGGCCAGCCCTGTTCGAGCAGAACAGGTGTCGCTGCCTCGATCCAGCAACCTGCGCATGCGCAAGGAGTTCACCGAGCGTGACCAGGATGAATTCCTGCATGCCGCATTTGATTACCTGGCGCGTTTTTTTGAAGGATCTCTGGCTGAATTGCAAGCCAGAACGACGGGCGTCGAAGGCGTCTTTCGTCGGATAGACGCCAATGCGTTCAGTGGCGTGATCTACCGTGACGGCAAGAAAGTTAGCCAGTGCGGTATCCGTCTTGGTGCTTTGGGGTTCCGCAGCGGTGGGATCACCTATTCGTCAGATCCTTCTGCACCGGCAGGCAGTTACAACGAGATGGTGTCTGTGGACAAGGACGATCAGGCCATGTACTTCAAACCTTTGGGCATGGCGATGCACAGGGGAAGGGATGACAAGCTTTCTCACGAGGGACTCGCTGAGTTCTTCTGGGAGCTGTTGATCAAGCAATTGCAGTAGGCCAAAGGGAACAATGACATTCGATCTGTTCACCCCGCAAGTGGAAACGGCCCGGCAGCATCAGGTTTTCAGGATGCTGCTGGACGAACAGTACGCGCCTGAGCGTGCCGTGCTCAATGCTTGGGCTAGAGGATTTGAAGACCGCGACGGGAAGTTCGTACAGGAATTTCAGATGACTTTTGAGTCAGGTCTTTGGGAGTTGTATCTCAATGCCGCTTTGAGGGGCTGGGGGCTGTCCCCCGATATGTCCTTTGCCTCTCCCGATTTTGTGGTTGGTGAACCGATGCCGTTGTGCGTCGAGGCGGCCATTGCCGCGCCAGCTAAAGGCGGGAAGGCCCCCATCGGATATTCGATCGCAGACATTCCAGACGATTTCACTGAGTTCAACAGAGAGGCGGCTTTGCGGATTTGTAATAGCTTCAATGCCAAAGTCAGGCGCTATCGCAATTACTACTCGACCTTGCCCCATGTCGCTGACAAGCCTTTTGTCATCGGCATTGGCGCTTTTGATCGCCCGCTTGCGCACTTCGCGGCCAGTCGTCCAATCTTTGCTGCACTCTATGGTCTGTACCACGATGAAAGTGCAACGCCGAGAGGAGCGCGTCGTGTTGTCAGCTACAACGTCAGTTCTGCTGCGAAGTCGGAAACCGTTGACATCCCGCTCGGCTTGTTCTGCGACGACCAATATGCTGAAGTCTCCGCTGTCGTGTACAGCTCCCTGGCTACCTGGGGGAAAGTGCGTGCGTTGGCGGACAACCCGTTGGCAAAGACGGTCTACACCACCTATCACCCCAATGGCGATGACATCAAGCCCAGGATCAAGGCCACGTTGAAGGCTGCTTACGAGGAGCACTTGCTCGACGGCGCCTACGTGCTGCACAACCCATTTGCACGTCGCCCGATTGCCAAGGGCATGCTTTCTCACGCGCGGGTTGCAGAGGTACATGTGGCGACCGACGGCGAGCTGCTCATTGATGCCCCTGAGGACTTTCTGTTGGTGCGCACGCTCATGTCGGTCAGGGAGCGCGCCTGAAGGGCGGTAGGTTCATGCATTTGTCTCGTCTTTCCTGGGCTCAATGGCCTGCTGAGCAACTTTCTTCAATCGCCAACACATGATTGCGTTCGACCCCAACACCTGGCTGATGTACGAAGGCTTGTCCAACCACGGACATGGCGTCTCACCAGCCCCGATGGTTTCTGTTGCCACCTTCGTTCAGGCTGAGGCCGACTGGCGCAAAGTGCCCTGCAGCGGTGCTCTTCGCAGCGCCATGTGCGTCTTCAGGGAAGATTACTTCGACCCTGTCAGTCGCATCAGGCGGGGCCGGTTCTACGAGGTGGCGGGGCGGCAACAGCCTGATCAGTGGTGGGTCCACAAGCACCCGGTCTTGCCCGAGGATGTCGGTCACCAAGCCCATGAAGGGCGATTCACCAAGTCGCTCATTTCGTTCAGCCCAATGGGCAATGTGAGTCAGCGATTGGTGACCACGCCACGCACGCTGGTCGTTCTAGGTGCGGGGGCGGCAGTCACAGTCTGGAACATCGTCTCAGTCGAGCGGTCGGGCAACGACGAGGATGTGGTGACAATGCGTGCCCGCTCGAACCTCGGTTTTCTGCCCGATCTGGTCTTGGATGCCATTCCGTCAGCAGCGAGAGAGCGTGTGAGCGCCGCCGTCATCAAGGTGGTAGACGGCGCGCATCGATCTAGTGGCATCACTGTGGTGGACCTCTGCCGAGATGCGATGGGCGTGATCTTGTCCGCGCACCTTCATCTGGATGCCGGGGAGGATGCGAAGGTCATTGAAAAGGACCTTGGCGCGTTGATTGCGAAGCTGCCACCGGAATCAAAGCTGTTTCGTGCAGCAGCAGATGTCGTCTGCAAGCTCCACCCCAGGGGCAAGTCCAATGAGCAGCAGCGTCTGGGCACCCGCGACGTCACGGACGCCGATGGTGCCTTCGCTATCGAGGCCCTTGGGTTTGTGCTTCGTGATCTGGGTTGGGCGCGTTGAGCCCTTGGCAAGGGTTGCCCCAAAAAGGAGCAGCCCGAGGTTTCTGCTATGGGCAGGCGGACAATTGCCCTCCAATGCGGTAAGTTATCCCCAGTTTCTGTGGATAAATTTGCCCGCCAGGGTGAATGACACCTGTCCTGCACCGTGGGCACAATCAACACCTACGTGTGTGTAGGCGCCGAACATGAGCGGTATTGAAATCTACGTTCGCCATCGATCCGATGGCGCGATGCTCAACTTTCACCTGTCTTCCCGTGATCGCCAGGCGCTGGTCCATGCCCTGACAAAGGGGACCATGGAAGATGCCTCCATCCCCATCCATCTTGAGCTGTCCTTGTTGCCACAGTGGCTGACAGATCCAGAATGCCTGCACGCTCGGATCCCGATCAGCGCCATCAACTTCAGCGTCAGCGATTGACGCGGACTGTGGACAAGGCATATGCAT
>JAGWLR010000080.1 GCA_028864885.1 Burkholderiales bacterium
TTTTTTGAGCGCACTGGCTTCAAGCTGCGCCTGGCAGCCAAGGCCGTGCACATCGAGCGCCGCACCCACACAGTCACCACCGCCGATGGCGAACAGCTGCCCTACGACAAGCTGGTACTGGCCACAGGTTCGGTGCCCTTTGTGCCACCCATCCCCGGTCGCGATCGATCCAACTGCTTCGTTTATCGCACCATCGAGGATCTGGATGCCATGAAGGCCGCCGGGGCCAAGTCCAAGAACGGCGTCGTGGTCGGCGGCGGCTTGCTGGGTTTGGAATGCGCCAAGGCCCTGCGCGACATGGGACTGGACACCCACGTGGTTGAGTTCGCCCCCCGCCTCATGGCCATGCAAGTGGACGAAGGTGGCGGCCGTGTGCTGCGCAACAAGATCGAAGCGTTGGGGGTGCATGTTCACACCAGCCGCAGCACCGTACAAATCGTCGATGGTGCCGAACACCGCCACCGCATGGTGTTCGAAGATGGCAGCTACCTGGAAACCGACATGATCGTGTTCTCGGCTGGCATCCGCCCGCGTGACGAACTGGCCCGCCAATGCGTGCTGGCCATCGGCCCTCGCGGCGGCGTGGTGATCGACGATCACTGCCGCACCAGCGATCACCATGTCTATGCCATTGGCGAATGCGCTTCGTGGCACGACCAGACCTTTGGCTTGGTGGCCCCCGGCTATGACATGGCTCGCATGGCAGCCAAGCACATTGCCGGCGACGCGCAAGCCAGCTTCTCGGGTGCCGACATGAGCACCAAGCTCAAGCTGATGGGCGTGGACGTCGCCTCGATCGGCGATGCTCAGGCCAAGACCCCACACTGCCGAACCTTCCATTACACCGACGAGGTCAAGCAGATCTACAAGAAGATCGTGGTGAGCGAAGACGGCAAGAAGCTGCTCGGCGCCGTGCTGGTGGGCAATGCCGACGAATACGGCACCCTGCTGCAAATGGCCCTCAACGGCATCACCTTGCCTGCAGACCCTGAGTTTCTGGTGCTGCCTTCCAGCGATGGCAAGGCCAAGCCCGGCTTGGGCCCGGATGCCTTGCCTGAAAGTGCCCAGATCTGCTCGTGCAACAGCGTGAGCAAGGGCCAAATTTGCTCTGCCGTGGGCGAAGGCGCCACCACCATCGCCCAGCTCAAGTCCTGCACCAAAGCCGGCGCCACCTGCGGAGGCTGTGTGCCGCTGGTCACGCAGGTGATGAAGGCCGAGATGAAAAAGCGCGGCATGGCGGTGAACAACCACATCTGCGAACACATCCCCTACTCGCGCCAAGAGCTGTATCACTTGATCCGCGTCGGCCAAATCAAGACATTCAATGAGCTGCTGACCAAACACGGCAAGGGCTTGGGCTGCGACATCTGCAAACCTGCGGCCGCCTCAATTTTCGCCTCGGTGTGGAACGAATTCGTGCTCAAGAAGGAGCTGGCCAGCCTGCAAGACAGCAACGACTACTTCTTGGGCAACATCCAAAAGGACGGCACCTACTCGGTCGTGCCCCGTATGCCCGGCGGTGAAGTGACCCCAGAAGGGTTGATCGCCGTTGGTCAGGTGGCCAAAAAATACGGCCTGTACACCAAGATCACGGGCGGCCAGCGTGTCGATCTGTTCGGTGCGCGGGTGGAACAACTGCCCCTGATCTGGGAAGAGCTGATCGCGGCCGGCTTCGAATCCGGTCACGCCTACGGCAAGTCGCTGCGCACGGTCAAAAGCTGTGTGGGCAGCACTTGGTGCCGCTATGGTGTGGACGACAGCGTGGGCCTGGCGGTGGAGCTGGAGAACCGCTACAAAGGCCTGCGCGCCCCGCACAAGATCAAGTTTGGTGTGTCGGGCTGCACCCGTGAATGTGCCGAAGCCCAGGGCAAGGACGTGGGCGTGATCGCCACCGAAAAGGGCTGGAACCTGTACGTGTGCGGCAACGGCGGCATGAAGCCTCGTCACGCCGAGCTGATCGCCTCAGATCTGAGCAAGCCCGAGCTGCTCAAGCTGATCGACCGCTTCCTGATGTTCTATGTGCGCACCGCCGACCGGCTGCAACGCACCAGCACCTGGCGCGACAACCTGGAAGGCGGGCTGGATTACCTGAAAGACGTGCTGATCCAGGATTCACTGGGGCTGGCTGCCGAACTGGAAGCGCAGATGCAGCACGTGGTCGACACCTATCAATGCGAATGGAAGACCGCCGTGACCAACCCTGAGGTTCGTCAACGCTTCCGCTCGTTCGTCAACAGCGATGCCAAGGATGAACGCGTGGTGTTCGTGAAAGAGCGCGGGCAAATCCGACCCGCCCGTCCCGAGGAGCGTGACCACGCCTCGACCGAAGCCACCACGGCCTGAACCGCTGAGAAAGGAATCCCATCATGAATGCAGCCGTGTTGAACTTGCCCTCTCCCGCGTGGCACGAGGTGTGCCGCGTGGCCGACATCCTGCCCGACACCGGGGTGTGCGCCCTGATCGAGGGCCGGCATGTCGCGGTCTTCCGCGTGGGTGAAGACCAGTTCTTCGCCATCGACAACGTCGACCCCAAATCGCAGGCCAGCGTGCTGTCGCGCGGTCTGGTCGGCAACCTGGGAGACCAGTTGGTGGTGGCATCGCCCTTGTACAAAAATCACTTTGATCTGCGCACCGGTGAATGCCTGGAAGACCCCACGCTGTCGGTTCAAGCGCATTCGGTCATGGTTGACGAAAACCGGGTGTGGGTGGCCGTGACATGACCGGGAGCTTGCTGGACAATACCGCCATGCAAGTGTCCCTCTCCCGTCTTTTACTGCGAACCAAACAAGTCGAGATCGACGCCCTCCAACACCTGGCAGGTCGCGTCGAGCTGGTCGATGTCATCGGCCAGTTGATCCATGCCTTGCAGCATGAGCGGGGGGTGACCAGCATCTACCTGGCATCGGGAGGGCGGCGATTCGCACCCGAGCGCCAGGCCGATGTGGACCAAACGCGTCCGATCGAAGCGAGCCTCCTGCGCCTGTTCGAGCAACAAACTGACCCGGCGCATGGGGCCTCACCCCGCATGCTGGCGCTGATGGCCTGGTTGTGGCTGGATCTGGAAGCCCTGTCCACCCTGCGCGAACAGGTGGACCAACTCAAACCGACGGCACACGACGCGGTGGCCGCATTCAGCCGCCTGATCGCCGGCCTGGTCGAGTTGATCTTTCATGTGGCGGATTCGGCCAACCACCCGGGCATCTCACGGCAACTCGTGGCGCTGGTTCACCTGGTGCAGGGCAAAGAGGCCTCTGGACAAGAACGGGCGGTGGGGGCGCAGCTGTTCGCCTCGGGGCAATGTGATGAAGCGCAACAGCAACGCATCGTGCACCTGATTGATGCGCAAGAGCGCAGCTTGCAGATCTTCGAAGAATTTGCCGACCCCACCATCCGCACGCGTTGGCAGCAGCTGCAACTGACCCCGAACATGGCCTTGCTGGAACGCATGCGCCGCACGCTGTGCACCGCTCGCCCTCAAGCCACCCTGGACAGCAGCATCAGCGCCACCTGGTTCGACACCGCCAGTGAACGCATCACCGAGATGTGGAAGCTGGAGCAAGCCATCGTTCACTCTTTGAAGCACTACTGTTTTGAAGAGATCCAAATGGCCCAGCAGGATCTGCTGGATTCCGAGGGCTTGTTGAAGAAGCTGCGCGAGAACCCGCCGCCCCACACCCATGCGGTGGATCGCTTCTTCACCGCCAAGGCCCAACCTGACGGCGCGCCCATGCTGCCGATGGCCGCCGAGGGCTTGACGCGGCAGCCCGATGGCACCGATCCGAACAAGGTATCGTCGTTGGTTGAGATGCTCGAAGCCCAGTCGGCCCGTTTGAGCAGCATGGAAGCCGAACTGGATGCGGCCAAACGCGCCCTGCAAGACCGCAAAATCATCGAGCGGGCCAAGGGCGCCCTGATGGCCAGGCTGGGCATGAGCGAAGAGGCGGCCTTCCGGGCCTTGCAAAAGGCCTCGATGGACCACAACCGTCGGCTGGCTGATGTGGCCGAAGCCACTTTGACCCTGCCTGACTTTTTCTTTGCGCAGCAAAGCGCGGCAAGCAGCAAAAAAGCACCATGAGCGTGCACCCCCGCCAACCTTGACCTGGCACGGAACCTGCCTATAGCTGAACATCGAGCTAAAGGCGGCTTGGTCAACACGTGGATGAAGGCGTCCCCTCCTGCATCGGCTTCCCAGCCATGGCAGGTCGGCGACGCCTTTTTTTGTTTTTGCCCTTACCGTGAAGGAAATCTCATGGCTTATCTTGCTCCATCCGAGTTCGTCACCAAGATGGTCGATGCCGGCGAATCCAAGCTCGTCATGTCGACCCGCGACACCCTGATCCGCGCTTACATGGCCGGCGCCATCTTGGCTCTGGCCGCTGCGTTTGCCGTCAGTGTCAGCGTCAACACCGGCAACCCGCTCATCGGTTCTTTGCTGTTTCCCGTCGGCTTTTGCATGCTCTACCTGATGGGGTTTGACCTGCTGACCGGGGTCTTCACCCTGGCGCCGCTGGCGGTGCTCGACAAGCGCCCGGGCGCCACCTGGTCCGGCGTGATGCGCAACTGGGGCCTGGTGTTCTGCGGCAACTTTGCGGGGGCCCTGACCGTGGCCGTGTTCATGGCCATCATCTTCACCTTCGGGTTCACCGAAGCCCCCAACGCCATCGGTACCAAGATCGGATCGATCGGTGAAGCCCGCACCGTGGGTTATGCGGCCCACGGCGCTGCCGGCATGTTGACCCTGTTCATCCGCGGCGTGATGTGCAACTGGATGGTGTCCACCGGTGTGGTGGCGGCGATGATGTCCACCTCGGTATCAGGCAAGGTGATCGGCATGTGGATGCCCATTCTGGTGTTCTTCTACATGGGCTTTGAGCACTCGGTGGTCAACATGTTCCTGTTCCCATCGGGTCTGATGCTGGGCGGCAAGTTCACGCTGATGGATTATTTCCTCTGGAACGAGATCCCCACCGTGCTGGGTAACCTTGTGGGTGGCATGACCTTCGTCGGTGCGACCCTGTACTCCACCCACTACAAAACCGCCCCCAAGCGTGAGGCCGTCAGCCTGATCAAGAAGGCTGCATGAGTCTGGGCGCATTGCGCATCGCGCTCGGCCAGCACTCGGTGGCCGGGCGCAAAGCACTGAACCAGGACTTTCACGGCGCGGTGGTCCCGGTGGGATCCCGCTTGCACACCAAAGGGGTGGCGGTCGCACTGGCCGATGGCATCAGCAGCAGTTTGGTCAGCCAGATTGCCAGCGCGGCTGCCGTTCGCACCTTTCTGGACGACTATTACTGCACCACCGAGGCTTGGACTGTGCGCCGCTCGGCGCAATGCGTGCTCGAGGCCACCAACTCGTGGCTACACGCCCAAACCCAACGCAGCGATGCCCGCTTTGACCGGGATCGCGGCTATGTGTGCACGTTCAGCGCCTTGATCCTCAAAGGCCGGCAAGCGCACTTGCTGCATGTTGGCGACACTCGGGTGTACCGCGTGCACCGCCTCTCATTGGAACAACTCAGCGACGATCATCGCGTTCGGATCTCGTCTGAGGAAACGTATCTGGGCCGTGCCTTGGGCATGGGGCCCTCGGTCGAGATCGATTACCGGCAGTGGGACACCGATGTCGGCGAGCTCTACCTGCTGGCCACCGATGGCGCCTACGACTTTCTGGACGCCGTGGATGTGCAGGCCGCACTGGGCAACCATCCCCAGGATCTGAATGCCGCCGCCGCCGAACTGGTCACCCTGGCGCTGGCCAGGGGCAGCACCGACAATCTGACGGTTCAGCTCGTGCGCATCGAGGCCCTACCGGCCCCCGATCAGCCCTTGAAGGATCGCGCGGGGCTGAAGCTGCCGCCGGACCTGGCGCCCCGATCCCACTTTGAGGGCTACACCATCGTGCGCGAGCTGCACGCCAGCGCACGCAGCCATGTGTACCTGGCCGTTCATGAGGCCACGGGTCAACAAGTGGCCCTGAAGACACCTTCGGTGGACCTGCAAAGCGACCCCGGCTACCTTGATCGCTTCTTGCTGGAGGAATGGGTGGCGCGCCGCCTCGACAGCCCGCACGTGCTCAAACCTTGCGAGGTGACACAGGCACGGCAACATGTGTACGTGGCCATGGAGTACGTTGAGGGGGCCACACTGGCGCAGTGGATGACCGACCACCCGGCACCCGACCTCGACCACGTGCGCGATCTGATCGAGCAAATCGCCAAAGGCCTGCAAGCCTTTCATCGCAAAGAAATGCTGCACCAGGATTTGCGCCCAGAAAACATCCTGATCGACCGAACCGGCACGGCGCGCCTCATTGACTTCGCATCGGTGCATGTCGCCGGGCTGACCGAAGGCACTGCGGCCGCCCAGCCGCACAGCATTGAAGGGTCACTGCAATACACCGCCCCCGAGTACTTTGTGGGCGAGGGCGGCAGCGAGCGTTCCGAGCTGTTTGCCCTGGCCGTGCTGGCCTATCAGATGTGGACACACCACCTGCCCTACGGCCTGCAAGTCACGCGATTGCGCAGCCCGCGTGATCTGGCCGGGCTGCGCTACACCCCGTTGCGCGAACATCGGCCGGATTTGCCCGCATGGCTGGATGGCGTCTTGCGCCGGGCGCTGCACCCCCACCCCCACAAACGCCCCGAAGCCTTGTCCGAATTCATTCATGAACTGAAAGCCGCGCCGGCCCATGCCAGTCACCCGCAAACCACGCCCTTGATCGACCGGCATCCTGTGGTCTTTTGGCAAACCCTGACGGCACTTCTGGGCTTGACTGTGATCTTGTTGCTCGGTCTGCGCGTCTTCGGTCGCTGAGCGCACACAAGTTTTACTTGCATCAAGCCGGTGCATTGCATTTCGCTCAGGGCATTCCTACACTAGGTCTTCAGAGGAGACCTTATGCTGGCGGCCTACATCACGCACCTGGATTGCACACGTCACAACATGGGGCCCCATCACCCGGAATGCCCGGAGCGCTTGGGAGCCATCCAGGATCACCTGCTGATCAAAGGCCTGCTGGATTACATGGTGCCGTACGAGGCCCCCTTGGCCACCGACGAACAATTGGGGCGCGCGCACACCGCCCTGTATGTGAAAGAGATGAAGGCGCTCGCCCCTCAGGATGGCTTGCTTTACGTCGATCCCGACACCATCATGTGCCCCGACACCCTGCGCGCCGCCTTGCGTGCTGCGGGGGCGGCGGTTGAAGCCACCGATCTGGTGATCTCTGGTCAGGTGGCGACGGCCTTCTGTGCGGTGCGCCCACCCGGTCACCACGCCGAGCGCGCTGCCGCCATGGGCTTTTGCTTCTTCAACAACGTCGCCGTGGGCATTCGCCATGCGCTGGATGTGCACAAAGTGCAGCGGGTGGCCTTGATCGACTTTGACGTGCACCACGGCAACGGCAGCGAAGACATCTTTCATGACGACGACCGGGTGCTGATGTGCTCGATCTTCGAAAAGGGCCTCTACCCCTACAGCGGCGATGCCCCACGGGGCCCCAACATGGTCAATGTGGGTTTGCCCAGCCGCTCGGGCAGCGACGCTTTCCGTGAGGCCGTGACGCAAACATGGCTGCCCGCGCTGGAGGCCTTTCGGCCGCAGATGATCTACATCTCGGCGGGCTTCGATGCGCATCGCGAAGATGACATGGGCAACCTGGGCTTGGTCGAAGCCGATTACGAATGGGTCACCGCCCGGGTGATGGAGGTGGCGCAACGGCACTGCCTGGGCCGAGTCGTGTCCTGCCTGGAAGGCGGATACGAACTGAGCGCACTGGGGCGCTCAGCAGCCGCCCACGTCAAAGCCCTCATCGGTGCTGATTGAGGGGCCGTCATGGATGCACATTACCTGACCCCCCTGTTTGCCCCGAAGTCGATCGTGGTGTTTGCCCAATCGAAACAGGCGGATGCCAGTGCCAACACGCTGGCTGACACCTTGATGCAATCGATCAAGGCCCAGCGCTACCAAGGCACCTTGCAATTCTTCGACACCCAGACCAGCGGCACGCTGGCTGACCTGGTTCAGGTGCAGGCAGACTTGGGCATCATCGCCTTGCCGCCGGCTGAAGTGCCTGCGGCGATCGAACTGGCGGCGCGCATGGCCTGCCGGGCGGTGATGGTGATGACGCCGGGCATCGGGCCAGATCAAGCGTTGGAATGGCACAAACTGGCCCGCCGCGAGGGGCTGTATCTGCTCGGCCCCAATGGCATGGGCTTTCAACGTCCGGCCTTGGGTCTCAATGCCAGCGTGGTCGGGCCCTTGGCCAGCGTCGGGCCCCTGGCCCTGGTCTCCCAATCCGGCTCGCTCACCGCCTCGATGCTCGATTGGGCCGTCAAAAACGGGGTGGGCTTTTCGTCGGTGATTTCGGTGGGGCCGCACTCCAGCCTGCGCCTGGCCGAGGCGCTCGACTTTCTGGCCAATGACCCTCAAACGCAAAGCATCCTGGTCTACATGGAGGGCATCTCCGACTCGCGTCGCTTCATGAGCGCCTTGCGCTCTGCGGCCAATGCCAAGCCGGTGATCGTGCTCAAGGCTGGCCGGCGCCCGGCGGGGAACCGGGCCGCCCAAACCCACAGTGGGGCCATCGTCGGCAACGACGAGGTCTTCGATGCCGCCCTGCGCCGCGCGGGGGCGGTGCGAGTCAAATCGTTTGTTGAGATGTTCTCGGCTGCCAAGTGCCTCGCTTCACGCTATCGCCCGGTGGGCAAACGGCTGGCCATCGTCACCAACGGCGGTGGCCCCGGGGTGCTGGCCGCCGACTGGGTCAATGAAATCGAATTGCAGTTGGGCCAACTCTCGCACGATGGCATCATGGCCCTGCAAAGCCAGGTGCCCCCACAAGCCTCTCTGCGCGACCTGATCGACCTGTCAGAAGAAGCCGGGCCGGACCACTATCGCGCGGCCATCGAAGCGGCCAACCGGGATCCGTCCATCGACGGGCTGCTGGTGATCTATTCGCCCAAACTCGGGGCCGACCCCGGGGACGTGGCGCAAGCCGTTGTCGAGCGCAAGAAGGGCATGTCCAAGCCCTTGCTGACCTGCTGGATGGGTGACGCCGCCGTGGTGGCGGCCCGCACCGTGCTGAAAGACGCCAACATCCCCAGTTTTCGTACGCCCGAAGCCGCAGTGGGCGCCTTCGGCAGCCTCAGCTCGTTCTATCAAAACCAGCAGTTGCTGCAACAGACGCCACCGCCCTTGTCGGACCTGGCCAAGCCCGACATCGAAGGCGCGCGCCTGGTCATCGAAAGCGTGTTGGCCGAACGACGCAAGGTGCTCACCGAGATGGAGTCGAAAAGCCTGCTGTCGGCCTTCCACATTCCCATCACCGAAACCATTCTGGCCCGCAGTGCCCACGAGGCCATGATGATCGCCACGCAACTGGGGTTTCCGGTGGCGCTCAAGATCGACTCCCCAGACATCCCGCACAAATCGGATGTGCAAGGCGTGGCCCTGAACATCATGAACGGCACAGGCGTACGGGATACCTACAACGACATGATGGAGCACGTGAAGCGCATCCGCCCGGATGCCCGCATCAACGGCGTCACCGTGCAGCAGATGGCCCGCACCCGAAAAGGTCGAGAAATCTACATCGGCGTGGTCACCGAAGACCCCTTTGGTCCGGTGATCGCATTTGGCGCCGGGGGCACGATGATCGAGCTCATCAATGACAAGGCGATGGAATTGCCACCGCTGAACCAGTACCTGGCCCATCGCCTGGTCGAACGCGCACGGGTGGGCGAGACCTTGGGGGAATGGCGAGGCAACAGCCCCGTCGACCGCGAAGCACTCGAGCGCATCCTGTTGCGGGTGTCCGAGATGGTGTGTGAGCTGCCCCAGCTGCGTGAGATGGACATCAACCCCATCATCATCGACGAGAACGGCGCCGTGGCGGTCGATGCCCGCATCGTGATCGACAGCGCCCCCTTGACCATTGGCTCACGCACGGGCGACTACAGCCACCTGCCGATCCAGCCTTACCCGGCCCGGCTGGAGCAGGTGTGGCCCTTGCGAGGCGGCGGCGAATACACGGTGCGCCCGATCCACACCGACGATGCCCAGATGCTGCAGGAGCTGGTGCACGGGCTCTCGCCTGAGAGCCGCTACTTCCGCTTCGTGTCTTCGATGACCGAGCTGCCGCCCGCCATGCTGGCCAAGTTCACCCTGATCGACTACGACCGTGAGATGGCCTTGGTGGCGGTGTACAAGGATGGCGACCACGACCGCATCATTGGCGTGTCACGCTACGTCATCAATCCCGATCAGACCACCTGCGAGTTTTCGCTGGTGGTGGCGGATGACTTCAGCGGTAAGGGCCTGGGCACCCGGCTGATGGAAAGCATCATGGACGTGGCCCGCGAGCGGGGCCTCACCGAGATCATTGGCCTGGTGCTCACCAACAACGATGGGATGCTGCGCCTGATGCGCAGCCTGGGCTTCTCGGTCAAGTCGTATCCAGACGACCCGGATTTCAGGCTGGTGAGCCACCCGCTTTAAGCGGTGCCGCGACCTTTGTCATCTCGATGGCGTCAAACGGGCACACCACCGCGCAAAGGGCGCAACCGGTACAGCCCGGCCCATCATGCAGCACCGCGTGCTTGGGGCCCCACCCGCGCGGGCCTTCGGCTTCCAGCCAGATCACATGAGGCGGGCAGACCGCCACACAGCGGCCGCAGCCGGTGCAGCGGTCAGGGTCGATCTGCGGTAAGGCTTTGCGCGGCATCCTGCCATGTTAGCGAACCGCCCGGCCCTCAGGCCTTCTTGATGAACTCCGACTTGAGTTGCATCGGGCCGAAGCCTTCGATCTTGCAGTCGATGTCGTGGTCATCGCTGTCGAGCAAGCGGATGTTCTTGACCTTGGTGCCCACCTTGATCACGGCTGATGAGCCCTTGATCTTCAGGTCCTTGATCAGGGTGACCGTGTCACCGTCTTGCAAGACATTGCCATGCGCATCCTTCCAGACCCGGGCGGCGGGGGCTTGCTCAGCCTGGGCCTGGGCGCTCCATTCGTGGCCGCATTCGGGGCACACCCACTGCCCGCCATCTTCGTAGGTATAGGGGGAGGCGCATTGGGGACAGGGGGGCAGGGTGCTCATACGCAACTTTCTAACGAGGAACAGACAAACTTCAAAGACCTCTATTGTCCCTCCTAACGGATGGGTCTTCTGCCGGACAATCTGGGCTCGTCTGCTCACCCATGTCACCCGTGACCTTTCCTGCCTTGCTTGACGCCATCTCCCATTTGCCTGTGCCCCGTGGTGCTCAGCGCCTGTTCCATGGCCGAAGGGCGTGCGTGGGTGCGACGAGCCCTGGCCGCCCGACCGAGCGCCAAGGTGCTGAACCTGTTTGCCTACACCTGTGCCTTCTCAGTGGTGGCCTTGCAGGCCGGTGCGGCACAGGTCATCAATGTGGACATGGCCAACGGCCCCTTGTCGATGGGCAAGCGCAACCACCAACTCAATGGCTTGGCACACGGGGCAAGCTTCTGGGCCCACGACATCTTCAACTCGTGGGGCAAGATCGGTCGCCATGGGCCTTACGACCTGATCATCCTCGATCCCCCGGCCTATCAAAAGGGCAGCTTCGTCGCTGAAAAGGATTACCCGCGCCTGATGCGCCGTCTGCCGGAGCTGCTGAGCCCATCAGGCTACGCACTCTTGTGTCTCAACTCACCCAAGCTGGGGCCAGACTTTCTGACCCAGCATATGGCCACCGAAGCACCGACGCTGGCATTCATCGAACGCTTGCCCAATCCACCCGCGTTTGCCGATGCATCGAGCGAGCGCTCCTTGAAGGTTCTGATCTACCAGGCCCCCGCTTGAGGGCCGTGGCGATCAATCCATGCGGCGTTTGCGCACCCCACCCATCATCGGATCGCTGATGCTGTGCTCGCCTGTTTCCACATGGCCCGCCAGTTCGCAGGCATAGAGCTCGTCGCCCTCCGCCGTGATGAGGAGGTCATACCAGCCGTGGCTGTCATCCAGATCCCAATGCACTGGGACTTGGCGACCGGCTTCGATGACCAGGTGCCGATGCTCATGGGCGTAGCGATCGGTCACCTTCACGCGCACACGTTCCTGGCCCTGATTGTCGATCTTCAGAATCGCACCCATGCGCCCCGGCCCGACATCCAAGGTCACACGCAAGCGCGTGCTGTCGAGTGCCACGCCCCCTTTGAATGCGCGCAGGAAGCCATTGGGGCCATGCACAGCCAGGTCATACGACTCGGCCCCTTGCGCCACCACCGCCCAAGTGCCTGACAGACTGCGGTGCGGTTCGACGGTGTAGCACCGAGGGGCATGGGCTCCTTGGGCCGAACGCACGTGATAAACCAGCCCAGCACGGCCCTCGTTACCGAAATCGATGTGGAACGATCCGTCATCCACGTGTACCCGCCCCACCACCTGAGGTGCATACGGCAAGGCGCGAGCGGGGCGCACACCGCGCTCCTGTTGCGGCATGGTGGCGTCGCTGGGCTCGCTCAAAACGTAATTGGGCTGTCGCACCAGATCGGTGGGCAGGTAGGCCGAGGTATCCGGCAGGTTGACCCGCAGCGGCGTCTGAGGCATGCGGAAGTCGAAGGCCGTGGTCAGGTCGCCCACCACCGCACGGCGCCATGGCGTGATGTTGCTCTCATGCAGCTCGGGGTGAGACTTGGCAAAGCGGGCTTCGATGAAGCGAATGATCGAGGTGTGATCGAACACCTGCGAATTGACCCAGCCGCCCTTGCTCCAAGGTGAAACCACCAACAGCGGCACGCGCATGCCCAAGCCATAAGGCGCTTTGGGATGGCTGGCATCGCCGGGGAAGATTTCCAGGCTGACGTCGACGGTGGAAGCGCCCTCCTCGGGCGACTGCGCCGGGGTGGGCGGCACCATGTGATCGAAGAAGCCGCCCTCTTCGTCGTAATTGATCAGCAACACCGTTTTGCTGAACACATCGGGATACGAGGCCAGCACGTCGATGAACTGCGAGATGTACCAGGCACCGAAGTCCGCCGGAAAGTTGGGATGCTC
Source organism: Burkholderiales bacterium (assembly GCA_028864885.1). GTDB lineage: Bacteria > Pseudomonadota > Gammaproteobacteria > Burkholderiales > Burkholderiaceae_C > Aquabacterium. Next base: position 13,017 of record JAGWLR010000080.1, read on the forward strand.
GGTGAACGCCTCTGGGGCGGCGATCCACGACACCTGCGGCAGCTTGCCCTGGCTCACGTCCTGGCGGAAGGCTTCGATCAAACGCAGGGGGTCGCGTCCTTCGGCGTTGATGTTCGTGCCCGTCTTGGCGCGATCCGCCAAAGGGGTGCCCGGCGCGGCGTTCTGGTACTGATGGAAGTACAGCAGCGAGTTGTCGCCGTAGTTGCCAATGTAGGCATCTGACGTCCAGCCCCAGTAGCCATCGGCGGTCAAGCCCGTGCCGATGTCCTGGTACACCTTCCACGAAATGCCGACCTGTTCCAGGCGCTCCGGGAAGGTCATCCAGTCATAGCCCACTTCGGCATTCGTGATCACGGGGCCGCCACCTTGGCCATCGTTGCCCACCCAGCCGGTCCACATGTGATACCGGTTGGGGTCGGTGGGGCCCATCAATGAGCAGTGATAGGCATCGCAGATGGTGAAGGCGTCGGCCAGGGCGAAGTGGTAGGGGATGTCTTCACGCGTGTGATAGGTCATCGACACGATGCCCTTGTTGGGCACCCACTGATCATGCTGGCCGTGGTTCCAGGCCGCATGCGTGTCGTTCCAACCATGCGGGGGATCGGTCAGGTAGGTCAGGCCCAGGTTGTCCACCGGCGGACGAAACGGCAGCAGCTCACCCGTGCCATGCGGCTGGTGCCACACGGGTCTGCCGTTGCTCAATTTGACAGCGCGGGGATCGGCAAAGCCACGCACACCGCGCAGGGTGCCGAAGTAGTGATCGAAAGAGCGGTTTTCCTGCGTCAGGATGATGATGTGCTCGACGTCTTCGATGGTGCCGGTGCGGTGGTGCGCAGGCACGCTCAAAGCACGGGCGATGCTGGCGGGCAGGGCGCCAGCGGTGGCACTGCCGGCGATGAGTTTCAGTATGTTGCGACGATCCAGATCTTTCAAGGCAGTTCTCCTGACAAAACTGCCTGCACTCTAGAAACCCGGCGTGACCGCCACATGTCGTGGCATGGTTCTTTCAGCCGGTCTTCAGGGCGTCACCACCACAAAGATATGACCCAGCCCATCGCCCAGAAAATCAAGATGACGCACCCCAGCATCGCGGCCAACGCCAAGAGCCAGAACAAGGGGTTGCTCAACAGGGCTGCCGAGCCCATCAGCCAGGAAATGGACACCGCGCTGAACAAGCCATCCCGTGCGCGCCGCACGGTGCTGCTGTCTTCTTGGGTGAGTCGTTGATAACCGTCGGTGACGGTGGTGCGCATGCGCGCCATGTCGGCCAGGGCTTCGGCCAGCATCGTGCAGGGAAGCACACAAACTGCACCCAGGATCCATGCGATCCACGCCAGCTGATCATGCCCTTCGCGCCACCATTGCGCCCCGACAAAAGCCGTCGACAAGCCTCCGGCAATGGCCACCCACCAAACGGCTCGGGCCAGTGAAGCGCTGAGGCGCTCCAGGTGCGTGAACAGCTTCATGAACTCAGCCTTCCAGAATATAGGCGATTCCGGCGCAAAACGGGCGCCGTTGCACGAAAACCCCGAAGCGGGAATTCCATGCCAATTTGACACACCAAAACGGGCCCAGTTTATGCATGATGGGGGTGAGTGACCTTTGCTGTACCGGAGGAGGACGCCATGAACTGGTTCGACAACGTCTCAACTGACCGTGATCAACCGATCGCCCCCGCTCGCCTGATGCAGGGACACTGGCGCCATAGCCTGCACCCGTTCTCGGAACCGGTGCTGTGTCGCATCGTGATCGATGCCGCCGACCCCCGTGTCGTGGCCGCCCAAGTGATCGAACACGGCGGAGCCCAAGACCTTGACAGCAGCACGCTCGAAGACCTGAGCCAGATCCTGGCTGGGCAAGAGGTGTATCGCCATCCTGGCGCGTGGGGCTTTGCATCTTGCGAAATGCTGCCACCCTGGGCCAAGCCCTCGTTCAGCGAACGCCAGATCGAAGAACTGGAGCGCATCCAGGGCTACCTGATCGAGGCCTCGGAAGACACGGTCGATTCGGTCTTGCAACTGCGCGATGAATTCCTGCGCAGCATCGGCATCACCGAACGGCACATGTACCGCGCGGTTCGG
>JAGWLR010000081.1 GCA_028864885.1 Burkholderiales bacterium
GATGCGCTGCGGCCGGTGGTCTTGGCTCGCCAGGGACGCTTGTGGTGTGTGTTCGGATGCGGCGGCAACCGCGACCCCATCAAGCGGCCCTTGATGGGCGCCGTGGCCGATCAATACGCTGATCAGGTGGTCCTCACCAGCGACAACCCGCGCGATGAGGCACCCGCTTATATCTTGTCGCAGATTTTGGCCGGGGTGGCGCGTCGCGACGGTGTGGATGTGTTTGAAGATCGCCGCGCGGCCATTGAGCACGCCGTGATGGACGCTGACGCCACGGACGTGGTGTTGATCGCTGGCAAGGGGCACGAATCTACCCAGGAAGTGCAGGGCGTGAAGCTACCCTTTTCGGATGTCGACGAGGCGCTGCGGGTTCTGCGTCAGCGCATGAACACAGGAGGTCAGGCATGAATGGCATGATGACCTTGCAGTTGGCTCATGAATTGCTGGCCGGCTCGCAACTTTCTGGTAACCCTGATACGAAGGTAATGCGAGTGCACACCGACACGCGCACACTGCAGCCAGGGGATTTGTTCCTCGCCTTGCGCGGCGAACGATTTGATGCGCACGATTTTCTGCCGCAAGCGGCGGCCTCTGGCGCGGTGGCCGTGCTGGTCGAAAACTCGGCTGCTGCGGTCGATCTGCCGACCTTGCGTGTGGGGGACACGCGCGCCGCATTGGCTCGGCTGGCAGCCGGTTGGCGCGCTCGCTTCGACCTGCCTCTCATCGCGGTAACCGGCAGCAATGGCAAGACCACGGTCACCCAGATGATTGCGGCCATCTTGCGTGCCTGGCAGCAGTCGCTCGATCGGCCTGACGGGGCGTTGGCCACCCAGGGCAATTTCAACAATGAGATCGGCGTGCCCCTGACGCTGTTGCGCTTGCGCGAAGGGGTTCATCATTGTGCGGTGGTTGAGTTGGGCATGAACCACCCAGGCGAAATCGCTGAGCTCGCAGCCTTGGCCGCACCTACGGTGGCTTTGGTCAACAACGCACAGCGAGAGCACCAGGAGTTCATGCACACCGTCGAGGCCGTCGCCCGTGAGAACGGGGCGGTCTTGCAGGCCTTGTCGCGCGGTGGCATTGCCGTGTTTCCGGCTGACGATGAGTACACCCCCATCTGGCGCGAGTTGTCTCAAGGTTGCCGTGTGATGGACTTCGCGCTGGATGGCGCTGCGGCGGTGACCGGCGCGGCGCAATGGCAGGCGGCACCGCAGCCCCATTGGGCCTTGACTCTGCGCACGCCGGTGGGGGAAGCCTTGGTCAGCCTGCCCATGGCCGGGGTGCACAACGTTCGCAATGCCTTGGCCGCCACTGCTTGCACTTTGGCTGCGGGGGTGCCGCTCGATTGCGTGGTGGCCGGCTTGCAGGCCTTCGAGCCGGTCAAGGGGCGCTCGCAATTGCGCGCCATCCAAGCGGGGGGTAAAGCGTTGACCCTGGTCGACGACAGCTACAACGCCAACCCTGACTCCGTGCGCGCTGCCATCGACATGCTGGCCGGTTTGCCCGCGCCGCGTTGGCTGGTCTTGGGTGACATGGGTGAAGTCGGCAATCAAGGGCCTGCCTTCCACACAGAAGTGGGGGCTTACGCACGCGCTCAAGGCATCGAGCATTTCTGGACGGCGGGGGCCCTGTCGCAACACGCCGCCACTGCCTATGGCGTGCAGGCGCGTGCCTTCGACAGCGCGGTCGACATCGTCGCCGCCCTTCAATCTCATCAAGCGCCCACGCCTGTGGCGTCGGTGCTGGTCAAAGGTTCTCGATTCATGAAAATGGAACAAGTCGTCAACGAACTGGCCGGAGGCTCGCATGCTGCTTAGTCTGGCGCAGTGGCTGCAGGCCTTGCATCCCGAATGGGGCTTCCTGCGCGTGTTTCAGTACCTCACGTTCCGTGCTGTGATGGCATCGATGACGGCTTTGCTCATCGGCCTGGCCTTGGGGCCTTATGTGATCCGTCGCCTGACCGAATTGAAGATCGGGCAACCCATTCGCGAATACGCCATGCAGTCGCACCTGAGCAAGCGGGGTACACCGACCATGGGCGGCGTCCTGATCCTGTTGTCGATTGCTTGCTCGACTTTGTTGTGGTTCGACTGGTCCAACCGCTTTGTCTGGATTGTGATGATCGTCACCACCGGCTTCGGCATCATTGGCTGGGTCGACGATTGGCGCAAGGTGGTCAACAAAGACCCAGAGGGAATGCCTTCGCGCGAAAAATATTTCTGGCAGTCGGTGATTGGTTTGCTGGCGGCCTTGTATCTGGCCTTCAGTGTGTCGGAGACGAACAACCTGCGTGTGCTGGAGTTGTTCTACCGCTGGATCGCCTCCGGCTTCTCCAACGATCTGCCCCCGAAGGCCGATTTGATCGTGCCCTTCTTCAAAACGGTGAGCTATCCGCTGGGGGTGTGGGGCTTCATTGCCTTGAGCTACATCGTGATCGTCGGAACCAGCAACGCGGTCAACCTGACGGATGGCCTGGACGGCTTGGCGATCCTGCCAGTGGTCATGGTGGGCGCCGTCATGGGCATCTTCTGCTATGTCACGGGTAACTCGATCTTCGCCAAATACCTGTTGCTGCCTCACATTCCTGGCGCGGGCGAATTGATGGTGTTTTGTGCGGCCATGTGCGGTGCCGGCTTGGCCTTTCTGTGGTTTAACGCGTATCCGGCCGAGGTGTTCATGGGCGATGTGGGCGCCCTGGCTTTGGGTGGCGCGTTGGGCACCATCGCCGTGATCGTGCGCCAGGAAATCGTGCTGTCGATCATGGGCGGCGTCTTCGTGCTGGAGGCGCTGTCGGTGATGCTGCAAGTCAGTTACTTCAAATACACCAAGAAGAAATTTGGCGAAGGCCGCCGCATTCTGTTGATGGCGCCCTTGCACCATCACTTCGAGAAGTCTGGCTGGAAAGAAACCCAGGTGGTGGTGCGCTTCTGGATCATCACCATGCTGTTGTGCCTGATCGGTTTGTCTACCTTGAAACTGCGTTGATCAACCATGCATTACCTACGTGACCTCACAGTGCTGATCCTGGGTCTGGGCGACTCGGGCTTGGCCATGGCGCGTTGGTGCGCCTACTGTGGCGCGAAGGTGCGTGTGGCCGATACGCGCGAACAGCCGCCGCAGGCCGCGACGCTCGCAACCGATGTGCCAGCCGCCACGCTGCATCATGGGCTCGGTGTGGCTTTGCTGGATGGCGTCAACCTGGTGCTCAAGAGCCCCGGGCTCATGCCGCACGCGCCTGACGTGGCCCCCCTGTTGGCGGCAGCCGATGAGAGCGGCATTCCCGTGCGGGGTGAGTTGTCCTTGTTTGCCACGGCGCTGGCTGATCTGAAGGCAGATCGACGCTATGCACCCAAGGTGCTGGCCATCACGGGAACCAATGGCAAGACGACCACCACCTCGTTGACCGCGCAATTGGTGGAGCGTTGTGGCAAGCGCGTGGCGCTGGCAGGCAACATCGGCCCAACTTTGCTGGACACGCTGCGCACGGCGCTCGAGCAAGAGCCCGAACCCGTCGCCAGCGAGGCGCAAGCCGAACCCGAGCAGTTGCCGCTGCCACACCTGGATCCCTCGACCTATGTGGCCCCCGCCGAGCCTGAGTCAGAGCCTGATATCGAGAGTGCAGAGCCCGTCATCGATGAAGACGATGCTGATGCGCCCTTGGTGGTGCTGGCGCCGCCGGCACCCAAAGAGCCTGTTTTTGAGGTGTTGCCCGAAGTCTGGGTGATCGAGTTGTCGAGCTTTCAGTTGGATGGCGTGAGCAACTTCGAGCCTGACGCGGCGGTGGTGTTGAATGTCACCCAGGATCACCTCGACTGGCACGGCAGCATGCAGGCTTATGCGGATGCCAAGGCGCGCATCTACGGCAAGCACGCGATCATGGTGATCAATCGGGATGATCCAATGGTGGCCGCCATGGTGCCGGCGCCCGAGATCATCAAATCCACCGTGCGCGGTCGCCCCGCCAAGGTAGTGCCCCGTCATGTGGTTCGCTTTGGACTGGATGCACCGACGCAGCCGGGAGATTTTGGCCTGGTGATTGAAGCTGGCATGGCGTGGCTGATGCGTGCCCGCGAGGCTGATCCCACGGTCAAGCTCAAGAAGGGTGAAGAGCACGAAATCGTTTTGCAGCGCCTGATGCCCGCCGATGCCTTGCGGATTCGCGGCCGCCACAATGCCTCGAACGCGCTGGCCGCGCTGGCCTTGGCCACCGCCATCGATTGCCCCTTGGCGCCGATGTTGCATGGCCTGCGCGAGTATCGTGGCGAGCCGCATCGCGTCGAGCACGTCGCCACCATTGCAGCGATCGACGCCATTGACGACAGCAAGGGCACCAATGTGGGCGCCACCGTCGCGGCCCTGATTGGCTTGGGATCGGATCTCGCGCCGGGCAAGCTGGTGCTCATCCTGGGCGGGGATGGCAAGGGGCAAGAGTTCGGTCCCTTGATCGATCCCGTTGGGCGCTATGTCCGCGCCGTGGCCTTGATCGGGCGGGATGGCGCCGCGATCGGTGAAGTGCTGGCGCAGGTCACCAACCCGATGGGTGAGTTGCTGCCGATGCAAAGGCACGCGTCGCTAGAAGACGCCACCCGCTGGGCCTTCACGCAAGCCCGCGCCGGTGACGCGGTGCTGCTCAGCCCCGCTTGCGCCAGCCTGGATATGTTCAAGAACTATGCCCATCGCGCCGAGGTGTTCGTCAACACGGTGCGCGAACTGGGCCTGGACCAAGGGGAGGTGGCATGAGCGACACCGCAACCCGCCCCTTCTGGTCAGGCATGCTTCAGGCTTTGCGGCTCAAGCGCAGCGCCCATGCAGACGCCGTCACCGGCCCGCTGCCGGTGCGTGACTATGTCAACGTCACCGCTCAGCCCTCTACCGTGATGGGCTTCGATCAGGCTTTGATCTGGGTGGTGATGGCCTTGATGGCTGCTGGCCTGGTGATGGTCTACTCGGCCTCGATTGCCCTGCCTGACAGTCCCAAGTTTGCCAACTACGCGCCCACCCATTTCTTCGCTCGCCATTTGTTTTCGATTCTGCTGTCGATCTGCACGGCGGCCGTCGTCACACAAATCCCTCTGGCGGTCTGGGAGCGTTGGGCACCCTGGTTGTTCGTGGCCTCGTTGTGCTTGCTGATCCTGGTGCTCATTCCCCATGTGGGCAAGGGTGTCAACGGCGCGCGCCGCTGGTTGCCGCTGGGCGTGATGAATTTCCAGCCCTCCGAGTTGGCCAAGCTGGCCATCACCCTCTACGCATCGGATTACATGGTGCGGAAGATGGACGTGAAGGAGCGCTTCTTCCGTGCCGTGGCCCCCATGGCCGTGGCGGTCGGGGTGGTGGGCTTGCTCTTGCTGGCTGAACCCGACATGGGCGCCTTCATGGTGATCGCTGCCATCGCCATGTCGATCCTCTTCCTGGGGGGCGTCAATGGCCGCATGTTCTTCCTGATCACGGCGGTGTTGATCGGTGCCTTTGTGTTGATGGTGACCATGAGTCCATGGCGCCGCGAGCGGATCTTTGCTTACCTCGACCCCTGGACTGAGAAGAACGCTCTGGGCAAGGCCTACCAATTGACGCACTCGCTGATTGCCTTTGGGCGTGGCGAGATTTTTGGCGAAGGTTTGGGCTCGAGTCTGGAAAAGTTGCACTACTTGCCTGAAGCGCACACCGACTTCCTGCTGGCCGTGATCGGTGAAGAGTTTGGCTTCATCGGCGTGGCGGTCGTCATCCTGGCGTTTTTCTGGCTGGTGGTGCGCCTGTTCAATATCGGTCGTCAGGCCATTGCGCTGGACCGCGTCTTCTCAGGTTTGGTGGCCCAAGGCGTGGGCGTCTGGATGGGGGGGCAAGCCTTCATCAACATCGGGGTGAACGTCGGCGTGCTGCCAACCAAGGGCCTGACCCTGCCTTTGATGAGCTATGGGGGTTCGGGGGTGCTGCTCAACTGCATTGCCCTGGCCATCTGCCTGCGTGTTGACATTGAGAACCGACAGTTGATGCGAGGGGGCCGAGCATGAGCAAGCACCTCGTGATCATGGCGGCGGGCACCGGTGGGCACATCATGCCGGGGCTGGCCGTGGCCGATGAAATGAAAAAGCGGGGCTGGACCGTGAGCTGGCTCGGTACCGAGCAGGGCATGGAGAACCGCCTGGTGCCACCCTCGGGCATCCCCTTGGACAAGCTGCAATTCAGTGGCCTGCGTGGCAAGGGCTTGCTGCACACGCTCACCGGAGGCTTCCGGATGCTCAAGGCATTTGCCGACTGCTTCCGAATCTTGAAAGCCCGCCATGCCTCGGCCGTCTTGGGCATGGGCGGATACGTCTGCTTCCCCGGTGGAGTGATGGCCGCGGCACGCGGACTCCCCCTGGTGTTGGTCAACGCGGATGCGGCTTTGTTGATGAGCAACCGGGCCCTGCTGCCGATCGCTGACGTGCTGGCCTGCGGCTTTGATGGTCCAGCGGCTCGCCGTTCACGCATTGCCAAAGTCACGGGTAACCCCGTGCGGGCCGACATCGAGGCCATTGCTGAGCCTGAAAGCCGCTTTGCCGATCGACAAGGGCCGTTGCGTGTGTTGGTCGTGGGGGGCAGCTTGGGGGCCAAGGTCCTCAATGAGGCCGTGCCACAAGCCTTGGCTCTGTTGCCTTCATCGGCGCGGCCCATCATCACGCATCAAACGGGCACAGCCAATCTTGACTCGGTCAAGGCTGCCTATGTGGCGGCGGGGTTGGATCCGGCGCGTGACGCTGAGGTCGTGCCCTTCATCAACAACATGGCCAAGCGCTTGTCGGATTGCGATGTGGTGCTGTGTCGTGCTGGCGCGATCACCGTGAGCGAACTGTGTTCAGCCGGGGTGCCCAGCATCCTCGTACCCCTGATCGTGTCGACCACCTCGCATCAACGCGACAACGCCGAATACATGGATCAGCACGGCGCGGCAGTGCATTTGCCGCAAAGTGATCTGTCGCCCCAGAAGTTGGCCGATCTGCTGTCTGGTCTGGATCGCACTGCTCTGCTGGTGATGGCCAAGCGGGCCAGGGCGCTGGCTCGCCCGCAATCTGCAGCCGCGGTGGCCGAAGCCGTCGAGCAAATCGTGAAACCTTCCAAGAAAGAGGCGTCAGCATGAAGCACGCCGTCAAGCACATTCATTTTGTCGGCATCGGTGGTGCCGGCATGAGCGGCATCGCCGAGATCCTGCACAACCTGGGCTATGTCGTCTCCGGCTCGGATCAGTCCGACAGCGCCACCTCGCGTCGCCTCGCCTCTTTGGGCATCCAGGTTCATGTGGGGCACGATGCCGCGCACATCCAAGGCGCGGAAGCCGTGGTCACGTCGACCGCCGTCAAAGGAGACAATCCCGAGGTCATCGCCGCACGGGCCAAACGAGTTCCAGTGGTGCCCCGAGCCGTGATGCTGGCCGAGTTGATGCGCTTGCGTAAAGGCATCGCGATCGCCGGCACCCATGGCAAGACCACCACCACATCCTTGGTCACGTCGATCCTGGCTGAGGCCGATGTGGACCCGACCTTCGTGATCGGGGGCAAGCTCAACAGCGCGGGCGCCAATTCGGCCTTGGGCAAAGGCGACTACATCGTGGTCGAGGCCGACGAGTCGGACGCTTCGTTCCTCAACCTGCTGCCCATCATGGCCGTGGTCACGAACATCGACGCCGACCACATGGACACGTATGGCCATGACTTTGCCCGGCTCAAGCAGGCTTTCGTCGAGTTTCTGCACCGCATGCCTTTTTATGGTGCCGCCATTCTGTGTGCAGATGACCCTGGCGTGCGTTCGATCATCCCGCTGATTTCGCGTCCGGTGGTGACCTATGGTCTGAGCGAAGACGTGCAAGTTCGCGCGGTGAACGTACAGGCCCTGCCCGGCGGCCAGATGAAGTTCACGGTGCAACGTCGCAACGGTACCGTGATGCCTGACCTGGATATCACCTTGAATCTGCCGGGAGAGCACAACGTCCGCAACGCCCTGGCGGCCATCGCGGTGGCCACCGAACTCGAGCTGCCCGATGAACCGATGGCCAAAGCCTTGGCAGAGTTCACCGGGGTCGGCCGCCGCTTCCAACGGTACGGTGAACTACGTGCGGCCGATGGCGGACGTTTTACCCTCATCGACGACTATGGCCACCACCCCGTTGAAATGGCCGCTGTGATCAGTGCAGCTCGAGGGGCGTTTCCTGGGCAGCGGCTCATCTTGGCGTTCCAGCCGCATCGCTATACCCGAACCCGAGACTGCTTCGAGGACTTCGTGAAGGTCTTGGGCACCGCAGATGCCGTCTTGCTGACCGAGGTCTACGCCGCAGGTGAAGCCCCGATCGTCGCTGCCGATGGTCGGGCCTTGACGCGTGCCGTGCGTGTGGCCGGCAAGGTTGAACCGCTGTTTGTGGATGACGTCCAGGCGTTGCCTCAAGCCTTGGCTGAGATGACGCGTGACGGCGATGTGGTGATCTCGATGGGCGCCGGCACGATCGGCGGCGTGCCGGCCAAGGTGGTTGAGTTGTTGAAGGATGGAGCCGCATCATGAGTCTGGTTCATTTGTCTGCGCCCCAGATCCAACCTCAGACCCTGGGCAAGGTGGCCGTGCTGTTTGGTGGCACTTCGGCTGAGCGTGAAGTCTCGCTGATGTCGGGCTCGGGGGTTCTGAAAGCTTTGCAATCGCAAGGGGTGGATGCGCATGCTTTCGATCCCGCTGATCGACCTTTGCAAGAGTTGAAGCGTGAAGGGTTCGACCGTTGCTTCATCGCCTTGCATGGGCGCGGCGGCGAGGATGGCACGGTGCAAGGTGCGCTCGAATTGCTCGGCATACCGTACACCGGCTCGGGCGTGATGGCCTCCAGCATTGCGATGGACAAGATCATGACCAAGCGCATCTGGCGCTTCGAAGGCTTGCCGACGCCCGACTGGCGCATGGTGTCGAGTGCTGAAGAGTGTGTGCAGGCCCTGTCGGTGCTCGGCGCCCCCATGATCGTCAAGCCGGCGCGAGAAGGCTCATCCATCGGCCTGACCAAGGTGACCGACACTTCGCAATGCGCCGCGGCCTACGCTGCAGCCGCACAGCACGATCCTGAAGTGCTGTGCGAGCAGTTCATCGAAGGCGATGAAACCACCTGCCCGGTGCTGATCGTGAACGGTCAAGTCCAAGCCTTGCCTTTGATTCGGATCGTCGCCCCTGATGGCAACTACGACTACCAGAACAAGTACTTCACCGACGACGTGAAGTACCTCTGTCCCAGTCAGTTGGATGCCGATGAGGAAGCCGAAATTGCACGCCAGGTGGTGCGCGCCTTCAAAACCTTGGGCTGCCGTGGTTGGGCGCGTGCTGACGTGATGATTCGCCGTTCTGATCGCCAGCCTTTCCTGCTTGAAATCAACACTGCGCCCGGCATGACCAGTCACTCGCTGGTGCCCATGTCGGCGCGTGTCGCGGGATTGAGCTACGAGCAGTTGTGTGTGCACCTGCTGGCATCAGCCAGCCTTGATTCAGCCGGTCGCTGATCGTTTCACCAAGGACCAGGACTTCGATCCAACACATCATGCAAGCCGCATTCCATCAACAACGCGCCACGCCACAGACGCCTGAAGACGTCAAGTGGATGAACGCCGCCTCTGCCTTGATGGCATGGGTGGTGCTGGCCATGTTGATCGGATCGGCCTTGCTGATGATCTCGCGTCAGCCCTACTTCAACCTCAAGCGTGTGGAGTTGGCTGGAGACCTTGAACGCAACAACGTGACGACCGTTCGAGCCAATGTGGTCTCGCGTTTGGCTGGGGGCTTCTTTTCGGTCGACTTGATGAAAACCCGAGAGGTTTTTGAGTCGGTTCCATGGGTTCGCAAAGCGATTGTTCGTCGAGTGTGGCCAAATGAGCTACGCGTCACTTTGGAAGAGCACAAGCCTGCGGCATACTGGGAACACGACGACCGTGATGACCAACTCGTGAACACCTTTGGCGAAGTGTTTGACGCGAATTTGGGTGACGTAGAGGACGAGCATTTGCCGACCCTACAAGCACCGGTCAACGCGACGGCGTCAGATGCCAAAACCATGTTGGACATGCTGCACAAGCTGCAGCCTGTGATGTCCCCCTTGGGTGCAGAGATCGAGACCTTGCGTCTGACTGATCGTGGTTCATGGAGTGTGGTGCTGGACGATGACGCTCGCATCGAGCTGGGTCGCGGCACCCCCGACGAAGTCCTTGCACGCACCGAGCGCTTTGTGCGCACGCTGCCGGAATTGAAGCGGCAGTATCCGGAGCCGTTGGAATACGCGGATTTACGTTACCCCGAAGGCTATGCCGTTCGGTTGAAGGGCCTGACCACCTGGCAAGACGGCAACAAGCCGCCTGTGGTGATGCACAAGCCATTCAAACCAGCGACAACGCCTTCCCATTGAATCAACCTGACTCACCCACATAACCATGGCTAAGGAATACAAGGATCTGGTCGTCGGGCTGGACATCGGCACTGCCAAAGTGATGGCAGTCGTGGCCGAGGTCATGCCTGGTGGCGACCTGCGTCTGGCTGGCCTCGGCGTGGCGCCCAGTCATGGCCTCAAGCGAGGCGTCGTGGTCAACATCGACGCCACCGTGCAGTCCATCCAGCAGGCGCTCAAAGAAGCTGAGCTGATGGCCGATTGCAAGATCAGTCGCGTGTGGACCGGCATCACGGGCAGCCACATCCGCGGACAAAACAGCACCGGCATGGTCATCGTGCGCGACAAAGAAGTCGCGCCCATTGACGTGCAACGCGTGGTCGAAACCGCCAAGGCGATCAACATTCCCAATGATCAACGCTTGCTGCTGGTTGAGCCGCAAGAGTTCATCATCGATGGCCATGAGGTCAAAGAGCCCATCGGCATGAGCGGTGGTCGGCTCGAAGTCAAGGTCCACATCGTGACTGGCGCGCAAAGTGCAGCCGAGAACATCGTCAAGTGCGTGCGCCGTTGTGGCCTGGAAGCCGAGCAATTGGTGCTCAATCCCAGCGCGTCCAGCATGGCTGTGCTGACCGAAGACGAAAAGTCTTTGGGGGTGGCCATGGTCGACATCGGCGCCGGCACGACCGACGTGTCCATCTTCACCGATGGCGCGGTGCGCCACACCGCCGTGATTCCGATTGCAGGTGACCTGATCACCAGCGACATTGCCATGGCTTTGCGCACTCCAACCAAGGATGCCGAAGACATCAAGGTCGATTGGGGGGTGGCCAAGCAACTGCTGGCCGATCCCAACGAGCAGGTGGAAGTGCCTGGCCTGGGTGATCGCGCGCCCCGCATGCTCTCGCGCCAGGCCTTGGCTGGCGTGATCGAGCCGCGCGTCGAAGAAATTTTCTCGCTGGTGCACCAGGTGATCCGCGAGTCTGGTTACGAAGAATTGTTGTCTTCCGGCATTGTGCTGACCGGCGGCTCGGCGGTGATGCCGGGCATGGTCGAGCTGGCCGAAGACATCTTTTTAAAGCCCGTTCGCAAGGGGACGCCCTTGTATTCGGGCGCCCTCCACGACATGGTGGCCAGTCCTCGCTCGGCCACCGTCATGGGATTGCTCGAAGAAGCAAGACTCGCTCGCACACGCGGGATGAAAGCAGCGCAACAGGCCGGGTCGGTACAGACCTTGTTTGGACGCGTTCGCGATTGGTTCGTTGGCAATTTTTAAAACAACACAACTGGCACGTTTTTAACTGGCAACTGCATATAAAAGAGGTACGACATGGCAATCGAGATGATTGAAAGCTTCGACATGGGAACCCAGATCAAGGTGATCGGGGTGGGTGGTGGTGGCGGCAACGCCGTGGACCACATGATCGCGCAAGGGGTGCAAGGCGTGCAGTTCATCTGCGCCAACACCGACGCGCAAGCCCTGAACCGTTCGGCTGCTGAAGTCCAATTGCAGCTGGGCTCGACGGGTCTGGGCGCAGGCTCGAAACCCGAGGCCGGTCGTGCCGCTGCCGAAGAGGCGGTGGACCAGATCCGCGACACCCTGGAAGGCGCCAACATGGTGTTCATCACCGCGGGCATGGGCGGCGGTACCGGCACCGGTGCGGCTCCTGTGATCGCGCGGGTCGCCAAGGAGATGGGCATTCTGACCGTGGGTGTGGTGACCAAGCCTTTCGAGTTCGAAGGCAACCGCCGTCTGAAGCAAGCCGATGCCGGCCTGGCTGAGTTGGAAGCCAATGTCGACTCGCTGATCGTGGTCTTGAACGAGAAGCTGCTGGAAGTGCTGGGCGACGACATCACCCAGGAAGAAGCCTTCGGCCAAGCCAACGACGTGCTGAAGAACGCCGTGGGCGGGATCTCTGACATCATCCACATCCCCGGTTTGGTGAACGTTGACTTTGAAGACGTCAAGACCGTGATGAGCGAGCCTGGCAAGGCCATGATGGGCACCGCCACCGCGGGCGGCCCTGACCGCGCCACCAAGGCTGCCGAAGCCGCTGTGGCTTGCCCGCTGCTGGAGGGCATCGATCTGTCGGGCGCCCGTGGCGTGCTGGTGCTGATCGCGGCATCGAAGTCCACCTTCAAGCTGAGCGAATCGCGCAACGCCATGAACACCATCCGTCGCTATGCGGCTGAAGATGCGCACGTCATCTACGGCACGGCTTATGACGAAAGCCTGGGCGACCAGCTGCGCGTCACCGTGATCGCCACCGGCTTGAGCGCTGGCAAGCGCGCGCAAACTCCGATGACCGTGGTGCACAGCGCAGCGGCCGCTCCTGCTCAGATGTTTGCTCGCACGGGCACCGACAACATCCCCGTGTTGAACCACCCTGTTGGCCACGGCCATCACGGCCATCACGGCCATCATGGCCTGGGCATGGGCGCAGCGGCCAGCGACTTCAGTGGCTTGAACACCCCCAGCGTGTGGCGTTCGGGCCGCACGCAAGCCGCAGCCAAGGTCGATGCCCTGGCCAGCAACGGCATGGATGAAATCGAGATCCCTGCATTCCTGCGCAAGCAAGCAGACTGATCGCAAGCCGCAGGGGGTGACCCTCGGCTGTTGATCTGTACCTCGCCAGTTTTGGCCCCCACCTGTTTTGTGCAGGGTGGGGGCCTTTTGGCTTTTTGGGGAGGCCCCTGCAGGGATCAGGGTGCGTCTGATCGGGTGGGGAAGTGGAGGTGCGCCTCCAGGGCTTGTTCGCGTGCATGGGCAATGGCGCGGCCCACAGCAGGCCCTTGATGCCCTTCGGCCAAGGCACGGGCCGACACCTCGGCGGTGTTCACCGACAAGCAGATGCGCAAGACCTGCGCCAGGCGTTCGCCCTGCGCGTAATGAGTGTCTTCGAAATGCAGCCGTCCGCGTGCATCGCATTCACAGGCTTGCAGGATTTGCAGGAACCGATCCGGTTTCCGGAAGGCGTCGCAACGATCCAGCAGTCGAATCAGCGCTGCGGCCTGGAGGTCGTCGCTGCGATGGATGTTGCCGTGCTCGCGTGCCACGACCTCCGCCAATTCGCGGCATTCCACAGGCACGCGCAAGCGAGCGCTGACCTGCCGGAGTAAATCGACGCTGCGGCCTTCATGGCCGAGATGGCGGGGCAGGATGTGCTCGGGGGTGGTGCCCTTGCCTAGGTCGTGGCACAGCGCCGCGTAGCGAACGGGCAGTGGCGCATGCAGCCGGGCCGCCATGTCCAGCACCATGTTCAGGTGCACCCCGGTATCGACCTCGGGGTGGTAATCCGCCCGTTGCGCCACGCCCCACAGTCGATCGACTTCAGGCAGCAGTCGGGCCAAGGCCCCGCATTCGCGCAGGACATCGAGCATGCGGGAGGGCTTGGCCTCCATCAAGCCGCGCGACAACTCCTGCCAGACGCGCTCCGGCACGAGGTGGTCGATCTCGCCCAGGTCCACCATTTTGCGCATCAGGTAACGCGTTTCTTCGGCCACATGAAAATCATGGAACCGGGCGGCGAAGCGAGCCAAGCGCAAGATGCGCACGGGGTCTTCTTCAAAGGCCACCGAAACATGGCGTAGCAGCTTGTTTTGAAGGTCGGCTTGTCCACCGAAGGGATCGATGATGGTGCCGCTGGCATCCCGGGCCATTGCGTTGATGGTGAGGTCACGCCGTGCCAGATCGTCCTCCAGGGTGACATCCGGCGCGGCATAAACGTCAAAGCCATGGTAGCCGGGGCCGGTTTTGCGCTCGGTGCGGGCCAGAGCGTGCTCTTCTTTGGTGTGCGGATGCAGAAAGACGGGAAAGTCTTTGCCTACCGGCGTAAATCCCTGATCGATCAGCTCTTGAGGGGTCCCGCCCACGACCACCCAATCACGGTCTCCTCCTGTGCGCCCCAGCAGCTCGTCACGGACGGCGCCGCCCACCAGATAAATCTTCATCCCCCAAGTTTAGCGGTCCTACCCGGCCAATGCGGGCATCTGGCACGGCGAATGCATGGTGAATGCAGCTTGCTTGTCAAACTTCGGGAGATTCACCATGGCAGTGCAGACAGTTCGACGATATGGGCTCAAACCGCTGGTCGCAGGGATGCTGGCGGGCTGTGCGATGAGTTCGGTTTGGGCGTTCGATGACGATTTAGGGGCGCTGGCGCCCCTTGACAGTGCTTACGAACTGGGCCTGGGGAAGCCCACGTTTCTGGACACCTTGACGTTTTCACTGGATTCGCCCATGGACGGGTCGTTCGTGGTCAAGGGGAGGGGCTTTTCTCTGCCTGGCTTGCCCTTGGTGATTCCCGCCGCAAAAGACTTGAGCTTGGCGATCTTCAAAGGGGGCATCAACCTGACGGGCTTTGGCGCATCCTTCACCGGACTGCATTTGGCCGCGGGCAGCGATTACAGCTTTGAGGTGATGGGCAAGCCGGGTCTGTACCACGTCACCTGGTGTCTGTCGCCCGTGCCTGAGCCGGAAACCTTGGCCTTGGCGTTGGCGGGAGCAGCGTTGGTCGTGGGGACCGCTCGACGACGGTGGTCTCAGTCCTGGCGAGTTTGAACTGCCAGCCGCGCCAGTTGAAGGTAGTCGGCCACCGGCACTTCTTCGGCGCGGCGTTGCAGATCGAAATCGGTTGACAGCAGTTTGTCGTCGAGCCACTTGCCCAAGGTATTGCGCAGGA
>JAGWLR010000165.1 GCA_028864885.1 Burkholderiales bacterium
CCGGCGCCGGAAGCCGAAGGCTGGAGGGTACCAACATAGGCCATGAAAATGCCGAAGGCATGGCCTATGTTGGCGTCCGCGTTGAACCCCCAGTTAGGCTGGGGCGCGTAGTGGAAGGGCGTGCTGGCGGATATGGCCTGCATTTTTTTGGTGTTGCAGTTGCTACTTAAAGCTAGGCAGCGGATAGATGCTTTGCTGCTCAAGTCACGCCCCTGTTTTGATGCTTTGTACTGTAGCCCACAGCTGGGCTAGCGGACCCTTGTAATCGTTGAACGCCTTATTGATGCGGCCTACATCAATAGAACACTGGTCTGGCTGCTTGGGTCCGACCCAGTAGCGGCTGTTGTCGCCCCATGGTTCACTTACGACAAAGGGCTGGCCGCAGAATAGAAAAGTTAGCCTGTCCTCGTTGAAGTAATTTCTGCGAACGTTAGTGATCCCATCAACGGAGCGAAGAATCTTGAACAAGGGACGGAAGCTTATCCATGCGCTTGTAACTTCAAACGCAAGCATTGACCCATCTGCCCTCAGAATCGGATGCGTCTTCATGTGAGGCCTAACGCCCTGGTTAACCGGCGCCGGAAGCCGAAGGCTGGAGGGCACCAACATAGGCCATCAAAATCGCGAAGCGATGGCCTATGTTGGCGTCCGCGTTGAACCTACAGTTAGGCTGGGGAGCGTAGTGGACGTGGCGTGAGCGTGCAGAGTCTTGCGAAATTTTCATGCGAGTTTCTTAGTTTGGCATTTGCTAGGCTAGCGGCAACGAGTTTGTACTGTGTTTCCAAACTGCGTTGACGTGCAATTCACAGTCGACCTCTGCTGCTGGATCAAATTGTTGTAAAAAGCGGCGTCAGCTGCATCCTGCGCAGCTCTTGCTTGCTGCTGTAAGGCTCGCGTTGATTGAACTTGTAGTGCGAATTGAAGATCTTTGTCTAGGTTTGGATAGTCCTGAGGACGAGAAAACGTGATGTTGTATGCGCCAGTTGATGAGCCGCACAGCGTTATCAGTTCGAGTGCTGCCGTGGCGCCGCTAACCCATTTGGCTTCAAATCCTTTGACTACGTAGCAGCCTTCTGCGTTACGGAAGTTCTTTAGAGTGGAGGCGTCATACACGACCGTTGTAGGGGCGACTCCATACGATTTGCCGCTTCCTTTTTCTACCAGGTATGCACCTTCTGGCTGGGAGTACACGGTTAACGATGCCTGTGTAGAACATCCAGCAAGACCGCATGCGAGGAGGAAGGTGAATATGTTCGTGGTCTTCATGTGGAAAATACTTTTGGGGGCAGCTACACAGGGAGAGCCTAACTGCTATGTAGGGATCAAGTTGATGTAACAACTGATTTAGGGATCATGGGCGTTAGCCCATGATTGACTGGATTGGTTACATCAAAGTTCATAAAAATCAGCACATTAGGTTTCAGCGTTTGAGAATTTGGCATGTAACGGATGATCCCTAAATCGACAGGAAAGCCGGACCATTTTGCTGCAACGGAGGTGGTTTGCGAGCCCCCCGTGTGTAGGGGGGAGCTGGCGGTGGCGCCCGTTAGGGGGACAAACTGGAAAATTCGAAGTTCCTGGTCGGACGGAGGGCTTTCGCAGCCAATCAGCGAGTGCTAAACTGAAAACATGAACGCCAGAGTCGATCACTTGTTTGAGGAAGCACGTCTATTGGGAGCGGAAGAGCGCTCTCAGTTGGCACTGGCCTTGCTTGACAGCATTGAGGGCGAGTTGTCGGATGAGGCGGGAGTGGAGCAGGCTTGGATCGAGGAGGCGCACAAGCGCTTGGAACTCATTGCAGCTGGGACGATGAAGACTGTTTCGTGGGCTGAGGCGAAGGCTCGGATTTCTGCGTTGTGACTGACTATCGCATTGAATTTGCCCCACCGGCGGAGCAGGAGGTGGCCGACGCCATTGCGTGGTACAGATCAAAGAACGCCGTTGCGGCTGATACTTTCAAAACGCTTATTTTTGATGCGGTTGAGATGATTTCTCATTCGCCGCTGAGTTGGCCGAAAATTTCAGAGCGTGGCGTCCGCAAAATCGTATTGCCCCGGTATCCCTATTCGATGTTTTTCGCAGTGTCGGGAGATACTGTGACAGTTTTGGCCCTAATGCATCACCGTCGTGCTCCTCGGGAGTGGAAGTAGCCTAACGCCCTGGTTAACCGGCGCCGGAGCACGAAGTGCGGAGGGTACCGACATAGGCCATGAAGATGCCGAAGGCATGGCCTATGTTGGCGTCCGCGTTGAACCTACAGTTAGGCTGGGGCGCGAAGGCACAGAGGGAAAACTGAGCAATTGCCTGCTTAGTGTTGCCCATGCACGTGCTTGGCAAAGTTGTTGAGAATGGATTGCCAACCGTGCTGCTGTTGCTCAAGAGAATGCTGTTGTTCAGCTTCAAAGGTGACGCACACCTCAACGCTGGAGCCTAGTTGCTTGAATTCGACCGTCGCAGTCCGTTCGCCGAATGAATATTCGATCAGCTCGTTTGGTACGACCTTTGTGTAGGTTCCGGCGAAGTCGAAGCCAAAGCTACCGTCTTTGGCTTCCATGCGAGAAGAAAAAGAGCCGCCGACTTGTAAGTCGACTGTGGCCTTGGTTGTGTGCCAATCGTCTGAAGCCGCGTTCCATTGGACGATGTCCTCTGGCGTGGTGTATGCGCTCCAAACTTTCTCGATCGGAGCATTGATGGTAGTTTTGACCGTGATCTTCATTTTGAATCGTCCCTTTGTGTCGGCTCGTTAGTATCCGATGCAAAAGCCTAACGCCCTGGTTAACCGGCGCCGGAGCACGAAGTGCGGAGGGTACCGACATAGGCCATGAAAATGCCG
>JAGWLR010000082.1 GCA_028864885.1 Burkholderiales bacterium
TGTAGGACGTTGATCGCAGATACCTGGCGAAAGCCAGCCCGTCCATCTCAGGCATGTTGAGGTCACATACCACCAGATGGATGTCGCGTCCGTCGAGCAATTCGGTGGCATGACGGCCGTTCCGGGCCTCCAGTACCTGATAGCCAGCGCGTTGCAGGCCCACCTTGACCACCATCCGAAAGCTGCCAGAGTCGTCTACGACCAAGACGGTTTTGCTCATGATTCGCTATCGAAAAAGTAGGTCGTCCGATTTCGGGGCGCGAGGTATGCGTGCGCTTCTGCACTCAGTTGTTGCGGCCGCATGGTCTTCGTGATGGACAGGTCTTGCTCCTGTTCCAGATCAACCAGGATGGCCTCTTCTCGGGGGACCGCGGGATCGTGCACCAGCACCATGGGTCGCAAAGGCTTGGTGGTGTTGACCGAGACCACCATACCAATGACCCCGTTGCTCAGGACCACGATCGTACCCGGTGGGTACACGCCCATGCAGCGCACAAAGGTGTTCAAGGCCAGGGAGTCGAAATGCGCTCGCTGTTGGGCAAAGAGCATCGACAGTGCCTCATGAGGCGTCAGTGCCCGGGCTGCATCATGGGGGTTGCACAGTTCGTCATAAGTGTTGACGAGGGATACGATGCGCGACATCAAAGACATCTGTGCGGCCTTGGCCGCGTTCGGGTAACCACTGCCATCGACCCGTTCATGATGCTGAGCAATGACTTGCAGCACGTCAGCCGGCAGGCCCATTTTTTTGCCAATCTGCACCCCGTACTCGCAGTGCTGTTGCAGCAAGCCTTGTTCGGCCTTGTTGAGCGGAGCGGCTGCCTTGGCGATGCGGTCTGGGATTTCAAGCAATCCGATATCGTGGAACAAAGCCCCCATGCCAACCTGTCTCACCACCGCTGCTGGGGCTTTGAGCTCTTTGGCCAGCATCATCGACAGCAAAGACACATTGAGAGAGTGATGGTAGACCTCTTCGCCACCGACTTTGTCCGACATCAGTTGAATCGACACATCGGCTTCGACGAGCATGGAGTTGGCCATATCGTCAATCAAGGATTGGGCGGCTTCCCTCACCTCAGATGGTTGAGCAAAGACGTTTTGATTGATGGACTTGATCGTTCGCGCGGCATTGACCAGTTGCTTCTCGCACGCCTTCGCCCGTGCGCGCTGCTGAGTCAGGCGCTCCATGCGCTGTTGCTTGACCTGAAAGGCCGCATCGTTGTCTCGAGCCGGCGGCGTTGATAGCGGCGGCGGCTTGACTTCCTCAGGTTTGGGAGCAGCTAAAGGCTCAGCATCGCTTTTTTCTGGGCTGTACCGAATCCGCGTCAGCCCAAGTGACTGGATGGTGTCGATCTGTTCCTTCGACTTGATCTTGAAACTCGAAAATGTGAACGGATGCTGCGTCCAGGATAAATCGAGATGGACATAGAGCCCGATGCGAAGTTGCTCAGGCTGTATGTAATGCGCTGATTCAAGTGCGGCGTCGGCCATGACGGGTTCAGCCTATGAATTTGGTGACTGTTTCGAGCAATTGTTTGGGGCTGAATGGCTTGGTCAGGTATCCATCCGCGCCGGCTTGTTGCCCCTGGTGGCGGTCACTGTCCTGGCCTTTGGCACTCAAAATGATGACCTTCACCTTTTTCATCGATGGATCACCCTTGATGCGCTTGCACACTGCGATGCCGTCGAGCGAACCGGGCATCATCACGTCTAGCAATATCAGATCAGGCCGCCATTGAGTGGCCAAGGCCAAACCCTCGTCCCCGTTGTCGGCCTCCTGGATGTCGAAGTCTTCCAACTCCAGAGTCAGGCGAACCAGTTCGCGGATGTCGACTTGATCTTCCACAATCAAAACGCGTTTCATGGTGGCACTTTGAAAAATATGTCCGTAAACGAGATATTGCGCTTCAGATTTGTCTGATGGAAGTCGAATAAGCTACCGGATAGCCATTTATTTCATGCCATGAACAACTATTTTCATCGGGTCATGACCGGAGGCCTGCGGCAAACCGACCGGTTCATGCTGGCCGTTGTGACGTTCAACGCGGTGGTGCTCGGCGTAACCCTGAGGGAATTGCCCCATCCGGCCTGGGCATGGATCCCCTTGCCTTTGCTGGCTTTGGCGTGGGGTGCATACTGGCTGAATGCCAAATGGAGCGAGGCCCGATGGCTGATACCCGCCGCACTGATTGGCACGGTGTGCCTGCAAATCACGCTGGGTCAGCCGTTTCCGATCGTGTGGTTGCTCAACGCCATGCTGGCGGCGGCGTTGCTGTTGATGTATCACCGATGGAAATGGATGGCTGCGGCTTGCCTGGTCTGGGGAGGCGCCACGCTGTGGCGTTTTGAGTCGTTCTGGGCTGATCACCGGCTATGGATCGCGATGTCTGCCTTTGTCTTGCATGCCGCCTGGATGGGGCGGATGGCATGGGCCCAGAGACGTCTGGAGTCCGAGTGGTTTGAAATCGACTTTTTGATCAGAGCGATGGGAAACCGACGCGGGATCCGTTTGAATTTGGATGTCCTGCGCGCGGATTCAGACATCGGTCAGCGCCTCAAGACCATTCAGTCGCTGATGGCTGATGCGATTCGCGAGGTGCAGCAAGCCACTCAGGGGGTGGGGCAGGCTGCCTCGACCCTGACAGGCAGCAGCGAGGAGCTGCGCGAACGAACCAACAGCACGGCGAGTGGGTTGCGTGACGTGGCCATGTGTCTGGAGCAGATCAGTGTGATTGTGCAAAGCAGCGCTGCCGCATCGAAAGAGGCGCGTGTGATGGCAGCCAAGGCAACAGAGCAAGCGGTAAACGGGCAAGCCCTCGTGGCGCAGGTCGTCAATACCATGCAGGATATCGACCGTTCGTCTAAGCAAATCAGCGAAATCACCACCGTGATCGACAACATCGCCTTTCAAACCAACTTGCTTGCGCTGAATGCGGCGGTTGAGGCAGCGCGTGCTGGGCCTCAGGGGCGGGGCTTTGCCGTAGTGGCGGGAGAGGTGCGGGGACTGGCGCAACGTTCGTCTGAGGCGGCCAGGGAAATCAAGCGCTTGATCGGCAATTCGGTGTCGACCGTGCAGGTCGGAACACGTCTGGTCGGTAACGCTGGCGATGCGATGAGTGACATCGTGGAGGCGGTCAAAGGTGTTGGGGAGGCGTTTGATCAACTCTCGAACGACAACAGCGAGCATGCCGACGGCATCTTGGTCGTGACGACGCAGGTCAAGGAGCTGGACGAAGTCACTCAGCGCAATATTGCCGTCGCTGCCAGGGCAGCCGAAGTGGCGCAGGAATTACTGCTGCATGCCGAGGGGATGGGCCGGGCCTTGCTGTCCTTCAAGGGGGCAGGGCGGGCCGGTGATGGTGGCGGTAGCGATGTCGCGCCGCTCGATGCGTCTCAGACAATCGCTGCCGCATCTCGTTCCGCCCCATCTGAGGCGACCACCGCTCAACGTCCAGCCGAGCAGGCGGTGGAATTCTTTTGATGAAGCATCGTGAGGCGATGATCCAGCCAGCAGTAGTTCGATTTGCTATCGAACTACTGGCGCTCGTGGCGGCTTGCGAAGTGCTTGTGATGTTTGCGTTGCCAAGACTGGCGCCGGGCGTCGGAGGATGGCACCAAGCCTTGCTGGATGCCTTTTTGCTGACAGTCTGTCTTGTGCCGCTGGTGTCGTGGCGTGCCAAGAAGCTTTTCTCAACAGGCACGCTCGATTCGCTTCAGGTGCTCATGGCAACCCCCTCATCGGCGAAGTTATCTGGCTCTGCTGGCGTTGCTGTTTTCTTGATCGGGTTGGCATTATCCTGGGCGGGGGCCTGGGCACTGCACAAAAATGAAAATGAAGCAGCGATCGCACGATTTGATCGTGTTGCAGGGCAACTGCAGCGAGCCATCGACGATCGCTTTGACAGCGTTGAGGATGTCTTTGAGTCCCTGGCCAGCACCATGACGATGCTCGGGCGCGATTTGCGTCCCGATGAGTTTCGTGCCTGGATGGCGACGCGATTTCCTGCCAACGAAATACCTGGGGTGCGGGGGGTTGGGTTTATTCATCGTGTCGAGCGTAGCCATCTCGATACGTGGCTGGCGGGCCAGCGAGCCTTGGGAATTCCAGAATTTCAGATCAAGACACGGGGAGATGCCTCTGATTTGTTTGTCATCTCTCGGATCGAGCCGCTGGCCAACAATCGGCCAGCCTGGGGATATGACATTGGTTCGGAAGCGACGCGTCGAGCGGGCATCGAGGAGGCGATTCGAACCGGCAAGCTCACGATGACCCGGCGGATCGTGCTGGTGCAGGATGGCAAAAAGAGGCCAGGCTTTTTGCTGATGCGGCCGCTTTACAAAGCTGGCGCCAAATTAGACACGGATCAGGCCCGTAGAGACAACTTGGTCGGGGTGATCTATTCGCCCATCGTGATGGAGGAGTTCCTGCAGGGGCTCGAGGCCAAGACATCCATGGCATTGAAGTTCGGTGTGTACGATTCGCCCCGAACGGATGCCAAGAGTTTGCTGGCTGGGGCATTGATCCAGTCTGACGTGGCTGACCCCCGCAAAGATTGGGTGCGGTATTACTTCATGGATGTGGGACGGCAGCCCTTGACCTTGGCCATGGAGGGCGGGAACCACACGGACACGGCCTTCAGTCGAAGCGGGCCATTGTGGGTAGGTGGGCTTGGCTCGATTTTGAGCGTGGCACTGGCTTTGTCGGTCTGGCTGTTGCAATCGGGCCGGGGGCGGGCAGAGGCTCTTGCGCAGGCCATGACCCAAGACCTGACCGAGGCCAAGCAGTCCGCCGAGCGGGCGCTCCGGGAGCAGGCGACCATCTTGTCAACCTTGGATCGGTTCTCGATCATGTGCATAGCAGAGCCAGATGGCCGCATCGCCGAAGTAAATGACCTGTTCTGCCAACTCAGTGGCTATGAGCGCAATGAGCTGCTGGGGCAGAACCCGAGGATGCTGTCGTCTGGCAAGCACGATGCAATTTTTTGGATCGAAGTCTGGCAATCGGTGTTGCATGGGGCGCCATGGGTGGGCGCCGTCTGCAACCGAAACAAGTCAGGTCAACTGTATTGGATTCAGACCGTCATTGCGCCAGTTCACGCTGCAGATGGGTCGATCGACAAATTCATTTCGTTCGGCTACGACATCACGGCATCGCGCAACTTGCAGGAGGAAATGGCCTCTAACGCAGAGCGCTTCAATCTGGCCATTGATGGCGGTCATGACGGGTTGTGGGATTGGATGAACGTGCACTCGCACGAAGAGTGGTGGTCCCCCCAGTTCTACCGGTTGTTAGGTTATGAGCCTGATGAGATTTCAGCCGATTTGGTGACCTTCGATCAAATGTTGCATCCGGATCACCAGCAGCAGACCTTCGCGGCGATCGAAGCAGCCTTTCAGGACAGGCGCCCATTTGATGTGGAATATCGCTTGAAGACCAAATCAGGTGCATATCGCTGGTTCCGCAGTCGAGCCAAGGTCTACTTTGATGAATTCGGACAGGCGACTCGAATGGCTGGCTCGATTCAGGACATCCATGACCGCAAGATCACCCAGGCCCAATTGCAGGAAAAGATGGAGCAGATTTCAGCCATCTTCTCTTTATCACCGGATGGCTTCGTTTCTTTCGACGAGCATGGTTGTGTGAGTTACGTCAGCCCCGCCTTCCATATGCTGACGGGTGCTGTGCAACCCAATTTGATCGGCATGGATGAGGAGCGCTTCAATCACATTTTGTTTGCCTGTGCGGTAGAAGGCCAGGTTGTGGGGTCTGTTGCGGATGTCCGCAGCCATGCGGGCCGCGTTGTGCTCGAAATGCGGCCACCGGCCAAGCGCATGCTTGAGTTGCGACTCAGTTCAGGACAGGGTGATGCGGTGTCTCAGGTGTTGGCCTTGCGGGATGTGACGCACGAAACCGAGGTCGATCAGATGAAAAGTGCATTTTTGTCGATGGCCGCGCATGAGTTGCGCACGCCCATGGCAAGCATTTATGGATTCACTGAGTTGCTCTTGACCCGTGAACTCAAGCCCGAAAAGCAAAAGGACCTGCTGGGCCGCATTTATCGTCAAAGCGAGGCCATGGCTGGCATCATCAATGAATTGCTGGATTTGGCTCGTATCGAGGCCCGCCGCGGAACAGATTTCAGTTTTCAGGCCTGTGACCTGGGTGCCTTGGTGGAAAAGGTGATCGGTGACTTCAAGCCCCCTGAAGGGCGAAATCCACCTGCAGTCACTTGGTCTGATGAGCGTATGTCGGCTTGGGTCGATGGCAAGAAGATGCAGCAGGCGGTGCTGAACATCCTGTCGAATGCCTATAAATACTCCCCTCAGGGTGGTTCGGTCGAGGTGTCTTTTCTTGAGCGGCAGCAGTCTGGGCGTTCGCAATGCGCCATTCGAATCAGCGACCATGGGATTGGACTGAGTCCGGAGCAGCTTGCTCGCGTCGGTGAGCGCTTCTACCGTGCTGACAAATCTGGCAATATCCCAGGAACTGGGCTGGGCGTCACCATCGTCAAGGAGATCCTGGAGTTGATGGGCGGATCCATGGACATCGTCAGTGACTTGGGTGTCGGGACGACCGTCACCCTGTGGGTGTCACAGGTCGATTACAACAAGCTTGAAGCCCAGGACGTCAATACGGTCATGTGAACTCGGCGATTGGGTCGATGGACTCGCACGCCTTGATCTGCCAATATGCAGCAGGAAGTTGACTTTGATCCGCATCTAATGATGTCGGATTTGCTTTCAAACTTTGCGGTATCGATCCGAAAACCAGGAAGTTCGAAACAAATGAGCTTGCTCCCCTTCGAATACAGGACATGCTGAGTTATGGACTGGAAACTGGTGTTGCTTGGCGGGGTGCTTGCCTTGATGGGCGGGTTCTGGGCTGGGCAGGTCTGGTCGAAGCGGCGTGCGCAGTTTGCACCCTGTGTTCAAACGACCCAGCATAAGGGGGCTGTCATGCAGTCAAGCCATGCAGTTTTGCCCACGATTGCCAAGGCAGTGTTGCCTGTCTGGATTCGGCAGATCGACGCTGCCCGTCAACATTCGGAAAAAAGCGTTGCCGATCTGCTTGACAGCTTTGCTTTGATCTCTCAGCAAGTCGACATGCTGATTGCCGCCGCCTCGCTTGGCGAGGCTGGATCCTCGTTGCAAAACGAACTGGAGCGAGTTGCGGTGAGCCTTCAATCACACGATCGCCTCAGTCAAATTCTCAACGCCGTCACCGATGACATCCAGAAGCTGGTGTTGTGTGTGAACGGTGACAGTGATGAGGGCTTGCAGTCTCCTGAAGATTGGCTGCAACGCCTGGAGGCGTCATACACGATGGAAGAGATGAACGCCACGCATCACGAGCGAGAACCTGGCAAGCAGTCTTCGGGTGTTCAGTACTTTTGAATCAGACAGAAAAAGGTTTCCAAATGAGCAAAGTGATCATGGTGGTCGATGACTCAAGCAGCTTTCGCACCGTCGTGAAGTTGGCGCTACAAAAGGCCGGCTACACCGTGCAGGAGGCCGGTGATGGCCAGGAGGCAGCAGACAAGTTGCCGACGGTCAAGCCCAGTTTGATCGTATGTGATGTGAACATGCCCCGTATGGATGGCCTCACCTTTGCAAAACTGGTACGAAACCATCCGGTTCACAAGTTCACGCCCATCATCATGCTGACCACGGAATCGCAAGAGTCCAAGAAGGAAGAGGGCAAGGCAGCAGGGGTCCGCGCCTGGATCACCAAGCCCTTCCAGCCTTCTCAGTTGGTGGATGCAGTCAAGCGGCTTTGCCCCTGACCAGAGGGAATCACCATGAGCCATCCCGCTACCGAAAAAACGTTTGCCCTGCCTTCTGAGATGACCATCTTGCACGCTGCGCTGCTGCGCGAGTCATTGTTGCAAGCGGTTTCCGAAGGTGTATCCGCGTGGGATGGGCACGCAGTCGAGTCAATTGATTCTTCTGGGATTCAAGTCTTGCTGGCATTGAGGCGTAGCTTGCAAGCCCAGCAAGTGGGGTGGAGCTTATGCGACCCCTCTGGTGCCTTACTCGATGCCTTGCGCTTGTACGGGCTGGCTGATTTAGCGCAATCTCCACAATGATCGGAGCGCATGATGAACTCGGATGACGAGATTCTTGCCGCCGCCAGAGAGGGCTTTCTCGACGAAGCCAAAGACATGCTTCGACAGTTTGAAGAAGCCTTGCTGTCGATGGAGCAAGACCCTGGTGACAGTGAAGCGGTCAACAGCGCGTTTCGGGCGGCGCACACCATCAAAGGCACGGCCGGGTTGTTCGGATTCGAGGCCGTGGTGGCATTCACCCATGAGGTCGAAAGCGTGCTGGAGGCCATGCGCAGTGGGCAATTGCCCCTGAGCGAAGACGGCATGGCCCTGCTGCTGGAGGGGCGCGATCAGATGGAGCGTCTGTTGGCCGAAATCGGTCAATCGGAACCGAACCCCGACGTATCTGCGCTCAGTGAAAGCTTGGGGGCAAGACTGCGAAATCATCGTGGTGCTGGAAATCCTTCGGCCGGACGCGCGGTGTCGACCGGGGCGGCGGCGAGCAACCCGGCGGTCGACGTTGGGCATGAGCAGGAATCGTCTGATGATGCTCCGGTCTGGCATATCTCGATTCGAATGGGCAAGGATGCTTTGCGCAATGGCTTGGACCCCATGTCCTTTATCCGGTATCTGAACACACTCGGCCAGGTCGTCGGCATTCGCACCCTCCATGAAAGCCTGCCGGATTTGCTGGGCATGGATGCCGAAACCTGCTACATCGGTTTCGAAATTCGTCTGCAGACTCAGGCGCAACAAGCAGCGATCGCCGACGTCTTCGAGTTTCTGGCTGAAGATGCAGACATCGTCTACCTGTCACCTCAAGCCAGTCAGGACGACTATCGTACCTTGCTCAACAAGCGAGCCAGCGATGAAACTGGCCGTGAATCGTTGTTGGCCCATTGGCAAATTCTGGCGGGTCCCGATGCCGCGCCCTTCATTGAGCGTCGCGCCGAGCGTCAAGGTGAGGATCGTCGCCACAACGAGCCTGAACGCCGGGCCGGGCCAAGAGATCGACGCGCAGGTGATGACACTCGCTTCATCCGTGTTCGCGCTGATAAGCTTGACCGACTGATTGATCTGATCGGTGAACTGGTGATCGCCTCGTCGGGAGCTCAACTGGTGGCCCAGCAGGAGCAGTCACCCTCGTTCATCGAAGCGGCGATGCGCATCCATGATCTGGTTCAAGAAGCCCGTGACGGGGCCTTGGGTTTGCGCATGGTTCCGATCGGCGAGACCTTTGCGCGCTTCCATCGGGTGGTGCGCGACGTCAGCAAGCAGTTGGGCAAGGAAGTCGAGCTTCACATCACCGGTGGCGACACCGAGCTTGATAAGTCGATGGTCGAGACCATTGCCGATCCACTGATGCATCTGGTTCGCAACAGCCTGGATCATGGGATCGAGTCTTCAGATGACCGTGTGTTGGCTGGCAAGTCACCTTTGGGCCAACTGGCGCTGCATGCATATCACGAGTCTGGATCCATCGTCATTGAAGTCAGTGATGATGGCCGAGGGCTCAATCGTGACAGGATTCTCCAGAAAGCCATCGAGCGTGAGTTGGTGCCGCCAGGCATCGAGCTGAGTGACGAAGAGATCTATCAGCTGATCTTCCTGCCCGGCTTTTCGACCGCGGAACAGGTCACCAACCTCTCCGGTCGCGGTGTCGGGATGGATGTGGTCAAGCGCAATGTGGAAACCCTGCGCGGACAGATCAAGGTGGCCAGTCAGCCAGGTCTGGGGGCCACGATGCAGATTCGTCTGCCGCTGACCCTGGCGATCATTGATGGCTTCCTCACCAGCGTGGGGGGGGTGAGCTATGTCCTGCCGTTGGAATTGGTGGCCGAATGTCTGGAAGCCCCTTCGGAGTATGTTGCGGACCCGACCAAGGTGTCCGGGCATTTCGATTTACGCGGCGAGGTCGTACCTTATCTCGATCTGGGCTTGTTCTACCGGCATCAGCCCCCCAAGACTGGCCGGCGCAGTCTGATCCTGGTTCACGACGGACTGAACCGCATTGGGCTGATCGTCGATCGATTACTTGGCGAACACCAAACGGTGATCAAACCGTTGGGACAAGTGTTCCAACAAATTCGGGGCCTCGCTGGCTCCACCATCCTGGGCAGCGGTGAAGTTGCGTTGATTCTGGATGTCCCAGCTTTGCTGGAACTTGCGACCAATCGCCTCAGTGCGCGGTCATCTTTGAATTGACGCCACCACCTGCAACCCAACTCGTTAGAGGAGCCTGATCATGGCCCGCAATGAAAACACAATGTCACTTGGCCTATTTCAGCCAGTGTCTCCCTTGTTGAAGCGACTCAAACTCGGGGGCATGTTCGGCTTGATTGGTGTGATTCTGGTCATACCCTTGGTGGCGCTGGTGACAAGCAAGCTGCAATCCGTGCAGGCTGATATTCAGACCACTCAGGTTGAGCTCACCGCTGCGCCGGCAGGACGCGATGTCATGCATCTCGTGGCGGGGCTGCAGGATAGACGTGGTTTGTCGGCGTCGTTGGCCGCAGGGGCAGATGTGTCTGATCGCATTCGTGATCTTGATCAGAAGCTCGGCGCCTCGGTCAAACTGCTTGATGACGACCTGGGTAAATTGGCTATTTCAGAGGTAGATAAGTCCTGGCTGTCAACCAAGGAGGAGTTGGCCAGTTTGCAGTCCGCGAAGTTCGATTCGGCCAAAACCGCGATGCAAGGCCATACACAGTTGATTCGCAAATTGTTTGCGCTTGCAGACACCGCGGCCGAACGCGGAGGCTTATTGTTTGACACCGATCCTGTCACCTACATGTACATGAATCTGGTGTTCAGCCGAACAGGTCCGTACCTTGATGGCGTGACTCGCATGCGCGGCATCATGATGGGCAGCCTGCAGAGCGGGACTTGGACCGAGGCTGACGATAGTCTGCTGAAGCAACAAGTTCAGAGCCTGAATGAAGCGTCGAATCAGGTCGCGATCCGTATCGAGTCGCTGTCTCGACTTGGGCAGCCTGAGTTGAAAGAATGGCTCGCAGCGCAAAGTGCAGTGAAGGATTACCGAGACGAATTGTTGTCTCTGGCTGGGCGTCTGCAGGCTAACAAAGGTCATGCTGAGCATGATCTGATGGCCGTCTTCCAGGACGGGCAAAAGGCCATGGCTGCCGTCGATCAATTCCATCAGTCAGCTTACGACCAGATGCATCAACGCCTGGAGGCACGACTGGCGGAGTCGACTCGTACGCGCAACTTGATGCTGGCCCTCAGTGTCCTGGGATTGGCCTTGGTTGCATATCTCTATTTCGCTGTCGCATTGTCTATTCGGCGTTCTTCGCAATCCGCTATCCGGGTGGCAGAGGGGTTGGCCTCGGGCAAGTTGGATGTGACCGTGCAGGCGCATGGGCGGGACGAGTTTGCCCAGCTGGCCAAGTCACTTGCTGTGGTTCAGTCAACCATGCGTGATCTCGTGCAGGAAATGAATCACATGTCACTTGAGCATGAGCGAGGTGACATTGATGTCGTGGTCGATGCGGGGCGATTCCAAGGTGAGTTCAGAACGGTGGCGCAAGGCGTCAACGACATGGTGGCCGCGCATATCAAGGTCAAAAAGCTGGCCATGCATGTTGTATCTGAGTTTGGCAACGGCAACTACGACGCACACATTGATCAACTGCCTGGGAAGAAGGCCTTCATCAATGAAACCATCGAACGCGTACGTGCGCTGCTGAAACAAGCTGCCACAGCTGCGGCTGAGAATTTGCGCATTCGCCAAGCCCTGGATGTGGTGCCCAGCGCCGTCATGGTGGCCGATGCCCAAGGTGTGATCCGCTATACCAACACTGCGGTGACTGACCTGTTGGGGCGCATCGAGAATGATCTCAGAACCGTGGTTCCAAACTTTGATCATCGCAAGTTGCTGGGGCAGAACTTCGATGTTTTCCACCGCAATCCTGCACATCAACGCGGCTTGGTTGACAAGTTGACCAAGCCCCACCGAGCTGACATCAAGTTTGGCGGAACCTCTGTCCGTTTGATCGCCACACCGATGTTTGACAGCGCAGGTCAACGCATCGGCACGGTGCTCGAGTGGGTCGATCGTACTCAAGAGGTGCGCATTGAATCGGATGTGACCGAAGTCGTGCGGGCTGCTGCAAACGGCGACTTCGCACGTCGCTTGCAGGTAACTGCGGCAGAGGGATTCTTCCGTGTTCTGAGTCAAGGGATGAACGATTTGCTTCAAACAACGGAGCGCAACTTGAATTCAGTCAGTGCCTGCCTGAATCGTGTCGCCGAAGGTAACCTGACGCAGACCCTGGATGGCGACTATCAAGGGATCTTTGGTCAACTTCAGACCGATGTGAACAAGATGACCGCTCAATTGGTGAGCACGATTTCGGATGTGATCTCTGCGGCTGAGGCCTTGACCGCCGCGGCTGGTCAGGTCTCGATGACGTCGCAATCCCTGTCGCAGTCTGCTTCAGAGCAAGCGGCCAGCGTGGAAGAAACTACCGCCTCGCTGCAAGAGATGGCTTCTTCCGTGAAGCAGAACAGCGAGAATGCGACTGTCACTGATGGCATGGCCTCGAAGGCGTCCAAGGAAGCCTTGGAGGGCGGTGAAGCAGTCACGCGTACCGTGGACGCCATGAAATCGATCGCCACCAAGATCTCGATCATTGACGATATCGCCTACCAGACCAACTTGCTTGCCCTCAACGCCGCCATCGAAGCAGCTCGTGCGGGTGAGCACGGTAAGGGCTTTGCTGTGGTGGCCGCAGAAGTTCGCAAGCTGGCCGAGCGCAGCCAGATTGCCGCCCAAGAAATCGGGCAACTCGCTGGTTCGAGCGTCAGCCTGGCTGAGCAGGCTGGTTCTCTGCTCAATCAGATGGTGCCTTCGATCAACAAAACTTCTGATCTGGTGCAAGAGATTGCGGCGTCTTCGGGCGAACAATCGCAAAGTGTGTCTCAAATTAACCAAGCAATGGATCAACTCAACACGGCCACTCAGCAGAACGCATCCGCTTCTGAGGAGCTGTCGGCCACTGCTGAAGAGTTGTCTGCACAGGCAGGGCAGTTGCGCGAAATGATGGCGTTCTTTCAACTGGCCGAGCACGGAGGTCGTGGCGTGCAGGATGGCGCTCGCTCAGTGAAATCGCCTGATGGTCGCGCAATGGCGGCCGCGCTCCCTCGCCCGGCAGTACGTCCTGCCACCGGAGGGGCTTCTTGGAGTCGACCCGCACCGGCCACTGAAAGCCATTCGGCCATTGACGAGTCGAGCTTCTCGAAATTCTGACCGGAGGCCGGATCATGCAACTCGCAGAAACGCCTATCTCCGCTGGCCAATTTGACGACGAGCATGCGTCGGATCGCGCTTTGCTTCAGTTTCTTCGATTCTCAGTGGGTGCGGATGCCTATGCCGTGCGCATCGAGTTGGTTCGGGAGATTCTTGAAGTGGCGCAGATGACACCTCTGCCTTTGATGCCGAATTTCGTCCGAGGGGTCATGAACCTGCGCGGCGCGGTGGTGCCAGTCGTGGATCTCGCTGCGCGCATGGGGATGCAGAGCATCGAGATTGGAAAGCGTTCTTGCATCATCATGGTGGACTTGAACCTCCCCGACGGCTTGGGACACCAAAGTCTGGGGGTGCTGGTGGATGCCGTTCATGAGGTTTTCGATGTGGAAGATGGCGGTCAGGAGCCAGTTCCCCGCATGGGAACGAAGATCGACCCAGCCTTCATTGCCTGTATCGTGCGAGCTCATGGGCAGGTGGTGCCTGCTCTGGATTTTGAGCATACATTGGCACAGCAGGCGTTGGCACAGTTGATTTCGGCGCACCTCGGCAAGGGGATTGGGCATGCTGTCGTCGCAACAGTTTGACGCTGTCACTCAACTCTTCTTTGACGTTTCCGGCATTCGCTTGGGAGAGCATAAGCGCCCGTTGGTGGTCAGCCGCTTGCAGAAGCTTGCGCAAGAGAAGGGCTGCAGCAGCCTCGACGAGTACGTCGATACCTTACTGCGTCAGGCTGATCCCATGGAAATGGTCAAGGTTGTTGACAAGCTCACGACCAACGAGACCTATTTTTTCCGAGAACCGCAACATTTCGACTGCTTGGCTCGCTTGGTTGCACAGCGCAAGCCGGGCGCGGCGGAATTTCGCGTTTGGAGCGCTGCGAGCTCTTCGGGTGAAGAGGCTTACAGCATTGCGATGTTGCTGGCGGATAAATTGGGTCTGAAAGGTTGGGAGGTGTTGGGTACTGATCTGTCAACGCAGATGGTCGAAAGTGCACGGCGAGCCCTTTACACCCAAGAGCGGGCTCGAAATGTGCCTCAGTCCTATCTCAAGCAATGGTGCCTCAAAGGCCAGGGTGCCTACGCCGGTACATTGCTCATTGACAAGTCTCTGCGGTCGCGTGTTCGGTTCATCGGCGCGAATCTCACTCAAACCTTGCCAGAAATAGGATACTTTGATGTCATATTTCTCCGCAACGTGCTGATCTATTTTGATAACCCAGGTAAAGAAGATATTGTTAATCGCGTGTTAACGCGTCTCAAGCCCCAGGGTTTTCTGTTTACAGGGCATGCTGAATCGCTCGCCAACCTGAATGTCCCACTCAAAGCCGTCGCCCCCGCCGTCTACTCGCTCCGCTAAACCAGCGGACATCGGCATCGTCATGGCTCGGCCGGGCCAGGACGTCCACTTGTTGGCTGGGCAGCTCTATTTTGGCAACGCCGCTGTCCGCGTTCATACCTTACTGGGGTCGTGCGTGGCCATTACCTTGTGGAACCCCCAGCGTCTATTGGGGGGCATGTGCCAT
>JAGWLR010000083.1 GCA_028864885.1 Burkholderiales bacterium
CACCCATACCCCGAAGGCTTTCGCCACTTTGGCGGCGAGATCTTCATTCGCCGTAATACGATCGAGTACCACGCGCCGGCCCGGCTGGATGACTGGTTGGACATCGGCTTGCGCTGCGAGCGAATCGGCAACAGCTCCATCACCATGGCTTGGGCTGTCTGGACGCAAGGACGGTTGCTGGTGACAGGGGAGAGCGTCTACGTGTTCACCACCCTGAATACGTCGCGCCCCATCGCGGTGCCGGCAGGTTTGCGCCAGCAGATTGAAAGGCAGGCTCGTGGTGAAGATGTCTATGAACTGATCGGTGGGGCCTGGGGCGACATGCAAGAAGGCGCCTCGGCGGTCCGGCGTGCCGTTTTCATCCAGGAGCAGGGCATTGACGAAAGCGAAGAGTGGGACGATGACGACCCCAAGGCATTTCATGTCGTGATCCGCAGCCGTGCAGGCTTGAATACGGCCACGGGGCGCTTGATTCTGCCGAAATCCATTCAGGCTGACCTTGTCGGCAAGATCGGACGGATGGCGGTGATCAAATCGGCACGCAGCACCGGCGTGGGCAGCCTCGTCTTGGCTGCGCTACTGAATGAAGCCAAGCGCCGAGGGCTGGAGCGGATCGACATCAGCGCCCAAGTTTCGGCTCAATCCTTCTACGAGCGCGCTGGGTTCGAACCAGTGGGTGAGGTCTACGACGAAGTCGGAATCCCTCACCAAGCCATGCGCAAGACGCTTTAAGCGACTCGAGAGGTGCGGTTGGTGCCGGAACCGAGCTTGATCAGGTTGCGAGCCCGGCTGCGACGGGCCACAGCGCCGTCAGGCAAATCATGGTTGTCGTGCTCGGAAACGTCGCTGCTCTCGAACCGATCATCCAAGCCCACTGCGTGCAAGTTAGCGGGGGGCAGGGTGGCGTTCAAGCGCGCCAATTCAAACGCATCGGCCGTGTAGCGAGGCGGCCAATTCTTGAGCGTGGCGCGCCGTAGCAACGCCATGGTCGACTGCGGGCTGTAGGTGCGCTCCAGCACATGGGTGACCAACCGTTTGTTGACCCGCTCTGTGACGATCACCGTCGAGCAACGCGTGCCGTACTGGCCGTCAGGTGACTTGATGAACGCCGACGACAAAAGTCGCTCCCACTCTTTCGGGACCCCGGTGTGGGGCAACTCTTCATCCGGATAAACGGTGTTATCAGACAGCGCCTCGAACAGGCTCATCGCCAGTTGTTCGGCATCGGTCGAGCCACTCACTGCCACCTTCATCTCGGCCTTGAGTTGCTGCAGCTTCGGCCACGGGGTATCGAGCTCCGCATTCGAAATTCCGAAGATCCCTTTTTCAAGCCGTATCGGCATGGGCTGATTGTTGTTGGCCCAGTAGCACTCACCTTGAGCGAAGTCGAGGGCCAACAAGTTGAAGCCGTTGTAGCCGTGCAAGGCCAGCTGTGGCCACAAACGGTACATCGGCAAATCGCCCTTGAGCCAGCGAGGAACGATGTCACCTCGGGATGGCGCCTGGTTGTTGGTCGATGCCGGATTGCGAACATTGGTGACCAGCCCCAGGCGACCCTGAGCGGTCAGACCCAGCCAAGTTCCTCCCGCCTGAAGGTCTCGCCCACCGAGGATAGGCAGCTCTCCCGGAGCAGGCTCCCACCAGCCCAGGCGAGCGGCCGGGCGATCAAAGAACTCGTCTCGGTTGGCCGCCACTACGAATGGAAACCGGCTGCTTTGATCCAGCGCGAAGGCAACTAGGCACATGCTGCGAACACCTCAACATGACGGGGGCCCAGTTGGCCGAAGGATTCGGTCTGAATGGAGAGGGCTGCACGATCGATCTCTCGCTGCAGGCTGGAGTCGATCCCATCGGGGTGCTGATACACCTCAAGCCAGGTTTGATGCGGATGGGCATCCACCCGAACCAGCATCCTGGCATCGAGCTGTGGGTATTGGGCCTTGAGGGCGTGCTGCATCGACTGCACCCGCGACTTCAACTGCTCAGCCCTGGCCGACTCGACCTTGTAGTAAACGAAAAGAGAACTCGCGCGCATACCTTGGTGCCCCTCACTGGCTTCGCCTTAGATTACCCGCTCGCCTACCCAGCCGACAACAAGTCCATCAGGCTAAACGCGCAAAAGCGGTCCTAGGACCGTTAACAAATGCACGCGTGCCTGCTTCAGGCATCGGCGTCGGCCGCGGGCAGCTCATAAGGCAATTGGCCCATACGCAAAGCAGGGCCATCCACTGCCCCCACATGCAAGACAGATTCGACTGCATTGAGCTTCAGTTCAGCCAGTCCCGACCAACCGCCGCCCGGATTCTCGACAGCATTCACGATCACCCCAGCTGGCTGCCCGGGATCAGACTCGGCATAGACCTCATTGCCACTGGCCAAGGCCTGGTCAGCGTGAACCACGAAGGCGCGGCGCTTGAGCGTGCCGCGGTACTGGCTTCGGGCCACCACCTCTTGCCCGGGATAGCACCCCTTGCTGAAGTTGACGCCACCCACCACCTCGTAATTGACCATTTGCGGCACCAGTTGATCGCTGACAGGGGCCTCAATGCGGGCCACGCCGCTCATCACCTCCAGCCAGCGCCACTGGGCCAGGGTGTTTGCCTTGCTCACCCAGGTGTCAGCGCGCTCCTGTGCTCCCATCCAGAGGCATCGAGGAACACCACACACATCTGGCAGCCGTACCAGCGTGCCGCCCGTATCGCCGTGAACCCATGCCGTTCCGGGTGCATGTTCACCGATCACCGCCCTGGCGGTACCGCCCAGAAGACCGACCACCCGCAGCGCACCCGCACCATCACTGAGCTTGACCTTCGCTCGCAACACGAACATGGTCAACCGCTTGAGTGTGGCAGGCAACACGCTTTGGTCCATCAGCAGCCAGAACGTGTCGGCTTGCGGTCGCACGGACAAAAAACTGGCCAGCATGCGCCCTTTGGGTGAGCAATACGCGCCCAAGGTCGTTTTTTCAGTGCCTTGGTGCAGCATGTCCTGGCTGACCTGGCTGTGCAGAAACGTTGCCGCTTCGTCACCTTGCGCGACCAGCACGCCCAAGTGGGACAACAGCGTGGCGCCATCCCATGAAGAAGTATCAGGTAATGAATTCGCTTGCATGAGCATGATTATGAGCACGCCGGCTTAACCCTGGATAATTCAAGGATGTCGTTGAAATCTTTCTCCCGCCTCGGTCGGTTTCTCGTTGTCATTTTGTTGATCGCCGCAGTGGCGCTCGGGGCGCTGAGTTGGTGGTGGGTACACAAACCCCTCGAACTGAGCAGCGATGTGCTGGAGGTGTCCATTGAATCGGGCCAAACCCCACGCGATGTGGCTCGCGAATGGGTGCAAGCCGGCGTCCAGACCTCGCCTTGGGTGCTGTATCAATGGTTCAGGTGGTCCGGCAAGTCCAAACTGATTCGTGCCGGTAGCTACGAACTCAACCGGGGCAGCACGCCGGCTGATTTGCTGCGCATGCTCGTGCGGGGCGATGCCAGACTGGCCACGGTCAAATTGATTGAGGGCTGGACGTTCAAACGATTCAGACAAGAGTTGGCCCAGGCTGATGGCCTCAAATCAACCATCGGCGACATGAGCGATGACGCCGTCATGCTGGCCCTGGGGGCCCCTGGCACGTCTGCTGAGGGCCATTTTTTCCCTGACACGTATTCCTACGCCAAAGGCAGCCTTGACATCGATGTGTTGCGCCGGGCCTGGCGCGCCATGAACCACCACCTTGAAGAAGCCTGGGCTGAGCGCGAGCCGAACACCCCGCTAAAGAGCCCGGAAGAGGCCTTGATACTCGCGTCCATCATCGAAAAAGAAACCGGACACGAGGCCGACCGAGCCATGATTTCAGGTGTGTTCAACAATCGACTGCGCCTGGGCATGCCATTGCAAACCGATCCCTCGGTCATCTACGGCCTGGGCGACCGGTTTGACGGCAATCTCCGCAAAATCGACCTGCAGACCGACACGCCGTTCAACACCTACACCCGACGTGGCCTGCCCCCTACGCCCATTTCGATGCCCGGCAAGGCGGCTTTGCTGGCCGCCGTACGTCCCGCCCCTACACAAGCGATCTACTTTGTTGCCCGAGGAGACGGCACCAGTGCATTCAGCAATTCGCTGACTGAGCATAATCGGGCGGTCAACCAATACCAGAGAAAGCGCCCATGAGTCTTGCTACCGGCTCTTCGCTTGCCGCACCCGGTGTCTTCATCACGTTCGAGGGCATCGACGGCGCCGGCAAAACGACGCACATGGACACCCTGGAGAGCCTGCTAAAAAGCCAGGGCAGGGAAGTGGTTCGCACACGCGAGCCTGGTGGAACCCCTCTGGCAGAGAAACTCCGCGGACTGTTTCTGCACGATGCCATGGACCCGCTCACTGAAACATTGCTGGTTTTCGCGGCACGCCGCGATCACCTCACGCAGGTCATCCAACCCGCACTGCGCCGCGGGGCGTGGGTGTTGTGCGACCGTTTCACTGATGCCTCGTTCGCCTACCAAGGTGGCGGGCGGGGATTTGACCTGACCGTGCTGAACACCCTGGAGCAATGGGTTCAAGAAGGAACGCAGCCCAATCTGACCTTTCTGTTCGATCTGGCGCCCGAAGTGGCCGCG
Source organism: Burkholderiales bacterium (assembly GCA_028864885.1). GTDB lineage: Bacteria > Pseudomonadota > Gammaproteobacteria > Burkholderiales > Burkholderiaceae_C > Aquabacterium. Next base: position 4,617 of record JAGWLR010000083.1, read on the forward strand.
GCGCGCCTGGCATCTGCCCGGCACCCGGATCGCTTTGAAGCCCAGGATGCATTGTTTTTTGCCCGTGTACGCCAGGCTTACCTCGACCGGCAAACACAGCAACCCCATCGTTTTGCGCTGATCTCGGCAGACAAGTCTCAAACAGAAGTGGCGTCACAGATTTCTGCGGTTTTGCACGAAAAGGGGTGGGCATGAGCACCGGGATCTGGCCCTGGCAAACCGCCCCCCTACAGCAGGCTCTGCAACAACTCAACAGCCACGCTGCCTTGTTGCATGGCGCCCCTGGCATCGGACAATTCGAGTTTGGTTTGGGTTTGGCTCGCGCGTGGCTGTGTGAGGCGAATGCGCCCGGGCAGCCCCTGCAGCCGGCCTGCGGCCAATGTGTCAGCTGCAAGCTGATTGACGCTGGTTCGCATCCCGATTTGATGGTGGTGCTGCCGGAAGCTCTGCAGGCTCAACTAGGGTGGGGCGCATCGGCATCAGATGGCAGCGATGGCGAGAGCGAAAAGGCCGGCAAAAGCAAAAAGCTGAGCCAGGAAATCAAGGTGGATGCCATCCGTGAAGTGGTGCAGTTCGCCCAGCACACGGCCTCACGCGGTCGAGCCAAAGTGGTTCTGATCCACCCGGCGGAGAACCTCAACACTGTCGCGGCCAACACCTTGCTCAAGACGCTAGAGGAACCACCCGGACTGGTCCGATTCGTTCTCAGCGGCGCCGCCCTCGACAGCTTATTGCCTACCGTCAGAAGTCGTTGCCAGGCCTGGCGCCTGCCGCTGCCGGATCGCGATCAAGCTTGCGCCTGGCTGCAGGGAATGATTCCGGGCGTCAGCCAACAGGATGCGACGCTGCTGCTGCAAGCGGCCGGGGATCAACCCTTGACCGCCTTAGAACGACACGCACTGGGGGTCGATGGTGCCTGCTGGCAGCAGATTCCCAAAGACCTCGCCCAGGGAGCGGCTGGAAAGTGGGGAACTTGGCCTTTGCCCCTGCAAATTGAAACCCTGCAAAAGCTTTGCCACGATCTGGCCTGCGTGGCTGCTGGCACGCAACCGCGATTTTTCCCTTCTGCGAGCTTGCCTCCTGCTCCGGCTTTGTCCAAACTGACTCTGTGGGCTGGTGAACTGCGCAAGGCCAATCGCCATGCCGACCACCCGTGGAACGCCGGTTTGAAAGCCGAGGCCCTGCTACAGCAAGCCAAAGCGGTGCTCAAAACAGCCTGACACCCAGTTGTTTCGAGTGTGTCAATCCGTAAGGTAGCCGAAATAGCGGGGCAAATTCACACCATTTCAAGAGGCGACAGGGTTACACTTTTCCCACGATGAGTGAATTTCAGACCACCGCATTACCTTCTGCCTTCGCCCCGAGTGGGCCGGGCAAGACCATGCCCTCGATGGGAGGGGCCTCGGCTGCCGTCGCCGGTGCTGCGGCGCCTGGACGGCCCAGCGTGATCCAGCTCGTCTTTCGTGAGAAGGGTGCCCTCTACGCTGCGTATATGCCGGCCCTGACTGATGGTGGTCTGTTTGTGCCCACCACCCGCGATTACATGCTGGGTGACGATATCTATCTTCTCTTGTCCTTGCCCGAGGACAACCAGCGCTATCCGGTCGCGGGCAAAGTGGCCTGGATCACCCCGGCCAATGCTTCGGGTGGTCGCACCCAAGGGGTCGGTGTCCGCTTCCCCTCGGACGAAAAGACCCGCTTGCTTCGGTTGAAAATCGAGGAAATTCTCGGCACCGCGATTTCCTCACACAAGCCAACCCAGACACTTTGAGGCAAGATTCGCGGTTTCCCAGCTCAACCGCGTTGCTTGCCCATGTTTGTCGATTCTCACTGCCATCTCAACTTTCCTCAGTACGCTGACCAGCTCGAGCAGGTTCGCGCCGAGATGGCTGCCGCACAGGTCGATCGTGCCTTGTGCATCAGCACCACGCTGGAAGAATTCCCCCAAGTTCATGCCCTTGCCACCCGGTTCGACAACTTCTGGGCCACGGTCGGCGTGCATCCTGACAACGAGGGCATTCAAGAACCCACCTTACAAGACTTGCTGGATCGCGCCCGACTGCCCAAAGTAGTCGGCATCGGCGAAACCGGCTTGGATTACTACCGCCTGGAGGGCCGCAGCATCAGTGAGATGGAATGGCAGCGTGAACGGTTCCGGGTGCACATTCAGGCCGCTCTGGAAACCGACTTACCCATGGTGATCCACACCCGATCTTCGAGCGACGACACCATTGCCATCCTCAAGGAAGCCGGGCAAGGGAAAGCGCGCGGGGTGTTTCATTGCTTCACCGAAACCCAAGCCGTTGCCAAAGCCGCATTGGATCTGGGCTTCCTGATTTCCTTTTCTGGCATCCTGACTTTCAAGAACGCGGCCGATCTCAGGGAAGTGGCAGCGTTCGTGCCACTGGATCGCTGCCTGATTGAAACCGACAGCCCTTATCTGGCCCCAGCACCCCACCGCGGCAAGACCAACAGCCCAGCCTATGTCCCCTTTGTCGCCAAGCAATTGGCTGAAATCAAAAGGGTTTCCCCTGAGGAAATAGGGCGTGCAACCAGCCACAACTTCGAGCAATTGTTCTCGGTTCCCGCCACTGCCTGAAAAGCTAAGCACACCTTAAAACAACACCGTGTCAGACAATTTCTGACAGGCAGTTTGGTTGTGCGGTGACTATTCGCCCCGGCCTGTGAAGCCTACAGTGAACCCATCACGACGGACATTTTTCACACCGGAGGCACTATGCAGAAACAAGGTCTTTACGCCAACCCGTTTGCTCTCATGATGGACCCCAAGGGTGTTCTCGAAGCCATGGAGCGCTCGGAACGGCTGAACCGTCTGCAAAGCCGTATCTGCCGTCCTCTGGACAAGCCCCTGATTCCCATTGTCAATGGCGAAGCCGTTGAACAAGACCTGGATGACGTGTCTGACTCGGAAGAGTGAGTCAACACCGCAGTTTGCGACAAAGCGTGCATTGAGCCCACCGCAAGGTGGGCTTTTTTTATGGGCAGTTCAACGCCCCTGCGGCCATCGCGCCTCCAATCGCCGCCCCAGCCAAGCCAGTGACAGGCAGGCCAGGGCATAGATGGCAGCCACGAACAAATACGCTTCGAGGTAAAACGGACGCCAGATGGGGTCCCCCCCCAGACTCAATGACAGGCCGCCTGTCAGTTCATGCAGGCCAATCACCATGACCAGGGACGTATCCTTGAGCAGGCCGATGGCGTGGCTGACCATGGCGGGCAACACTGCCCTCATAGCCTGCGGCCACACCACTCGCCACTGCGTGCCCCAATACGACAAGCCAAGGATCGTGGCCGCCTCGACTTGTTCTTTGGGCACGGTTTGCAATCCAGCCCGAACCACCTCTGCCATGTAAGCGGCAGAAAACAAAGTGAGCGCCAGACAGGCGCGCCAAGTCAGGGACATTTGCCACTGAGTTGGCAGCACAATCGGCAAGAGGTAAGCAGCCAGAAAGAGCAGAGCGATGAGGGGTACACCGCGTACACACTCAATGAAAACACCACAAGGCCATGACAACCAACGCCATGTTGAGCGCCGCCCACTGGCCAACAGCAAGGCGAGAGGCAGGGAAAAACTCCATGCCACAAACGCCAGCATCAGCGTCAAAGGCAAACCACCCAAGCGATCAGCATCAGGCAAGCCCAGCAACATAGGCCGAGCCTTTTCGGCGATCACACCCCAGCACGCCCCCGAATGTGCCAAAGCCTGACATGCCTGGGCGTCGGGCCTGAATACTGCCTTGATGATGGCCCAGTCGACCACGATGTACGCCAACCACACCAGGGCCAGCGCGCCCAACCACGACCACACACGCCGAATCATGCGCTCCCCTTCAGGGCATAACGCGCGTTGAACAGGTTCATCAGCGCCGACGTCAGCAAGGACAGGGTCAAGTAAATCGACATCATGACCAGCACGCACTCCAGCGTTCGTCCGGTCTGGTTGGCTGCGGTGTTCGACACCGACACCAGATCTGGGTAGCCCACCGCCACGGCCAGCGACGAGTTTTTGATCAGATTCAGATACTGATTGGTGGCCGCCGGCACGATGGTTCGCAAGGCTTGAGGCAACACCACTTTGTAGATGACCTGCCAACGTGAGGCCCCCAAGGTCTCGGCGGCTTCGGCCAGGCTTGGCGGCACGGCCTCCAGCCCACCGCGAATCACTTCGGCCAGAAAGGCTGAGGTGTAAAGGCTCAAGGCCAGTGCTACAGCCAGATACTCCGGGGTGACGGCGGCCCCACCTGATACGTTGAAGATCTCTTGCGCAGGCACAGACCATTGCCCTGTGGCTGCATCCCACCAAGGAAACGACAAGCCCCCCTTGCTCAGGAACACACCAGGCAAGAGCTGCCAGGCCGAGTTCGAATCGGGCAGCCATTCCACGACCAGGAAGTACCAGAGCAGCAACTGAACCAGCAAGGGCACATTGCGCAGGGAATCGGTGTAGATGAGCCCAGCCAGTCGGGCTGGCTTTGAGGTGGATCGACGTGACAGCGCCACCAAAGTGGCGAGCAAGGTGGCCAAGATCAGCGCAGGCAGAGACACCCGCAAGGTGTTCCCCAACCCGACCAGGATGGCCCGCCACAATGGCTGTGCCGCATCAAAGGACAACAGCCCGGTTTCGCCAATGTCAAAGCCCGAAGGCTGAAACAAAAAATCCAGCATCGTCGCTCAGCGGATCGGCGGCGCGTAAACCAGGCCACCTTGTGTCCACAAGCGGTTCAGCCCTCGGGGCAACTGCAACACGGAATGGGATCCGACGTTGCGCTCGAACATCTCGCCATAGTTGCCCACCGCCTGCACAGCGCGCAGGGCCCAGGCCTTGTCCAGGCCCAGCAATTTGCCGGTGTCTTCGCTGGCCCCCACAAAGCGCAGCACAGCGGGGTCGGTGCTGCGACTGCCTTGTGCCACATTGGCCTGCGTCAAACCCAACTCCTCGGCCTCCTGCAAGGCAAACACCGTCCACTTGACGATGTCGAACCATTCGTCATCGCCACGACGCACGGCTGGCCCCAAGGGCTCCTTGGAAATCAACTCAGGCAGGATCAGGTAGTCGTCAGGGTGGGGGGCCTCCTTGTTGCGCACGCTGGCCAGTCCCGATGCATCGGTGGTGTAAGCCTGACAGCGACCAGCAAAGAAGGCCTTGAATGCCGCCTCGAAGGTATCAAAGACCACCGGTTTGATGCCTAGGTTGTTGGTGCGCGAAAAATCAGACAGGTTCTTTTCCGTTGTCGTGCCAGCCTGCACACAGACCTGGGCCCCCTTGAGCTGTTTGGGTGAGGTCACCTTGTATTTTTTAGGAACAAGAAATCCCTGCCCGTCGTAATAGGTGATGCCCGTGAAATGAAAACCCAGCGAGGCATCACGCGTCAGCGTCCACGAGGTGTTTCGAGACAACACATCGATCTGACCAGATTGCAGGGATGCAAAGCGCTGCTGAGCATTCAGGGGCACGAACTTGACCTTCTCCGGGTCATGCAACACAGCGGCCGCCACTGCACGACACACATCGACGTCCAGACCAGACCATCGCCCCTTGCTGTCGGGTGCCGAGAAGCCCGCCACACCCGTGCTGACGCCACACTGAAGCACGCCCCGATGACGGACCGCATCCAGGGTCTTTCCCGCCCAGGCGCCATGACTCATGACGGCCAGACCGGCGATGACAAGGGATCGTGTGACGAAGCGAGTGATCATGATGCGTTGTCTTGGGTTGAATTGCGGAACAGCATAGCGCCAGGCGATCTCAGAACAGGGGCTCTGAGGACCCATCAGTCCACGGCTCATGTTTGATCATGACAGATTCAAATAAGGGCATTTGCAACAGGCCTTTCAGCCACCCCTGAAGATTGGGCAAGGCAGCCTGTTCAAACCAAGCGGCATCTACCTGAACAAACTGCCGGATGAAAGGCATCAAGGCCATGTCTACCAAAGACAGTGTTGCCCCCATCAGATAGGAGTGGCACTGTAGAGCCTGCTCCATCGGGTACAGCATCAACGCCACAGCATCATCTCGCCAGGCTTGAGCCGACTTTTCGGGGTGGCGATCTGCGTACTTGTAGCGATCCAGCAAAACCTTGAACGGGCCGTCGTTCAGGCTTAACCAGTCTTGTGCGACGAGGCCCCCGGCTTGCGCCAGCCAGTCATCTGGGTCATGCTGCGCGCAGGCCCAACGCATGATGTCCAGGCTTTGCTCGATCACGGTGCCATCAGGCAGGTGCAACACGGGCACCGTCCCCTTGGGCGAGATCGACAGCAGTTGCGCCGGCTTGGCTCGCAGCACCACCTCTCTAAGGCGAACGGTTTGCCCTGCGTACTTCAGGGCTAGCCTGGCGCGCATGGCATAAGGGCATCGGCGAAAAGAATAGAGAATGGGCAATTCGATTGAATTCACAAGCGCCACTATAGGTGCTGTCAACCCTTGAGGAGACTGACCCGTGCCATCCAGCCCCTATCAAATCATCGTGTTCGGTGCCACCAGCTTTGTGGGCCAGATTCTGTGCCGGTACCTGTGGCAACGCCACGGCGCAGAGGGAGAGGTCAAATGGGCCATGGCTGGGCGATCGCGAGCCAAGCTGGAACAAGTCAGACAACAGTTGGGGGAGGGGGCCAGTGCCGTGCCGCTGATCGTGGCAGACGCTGCCGATGAAGCCGCCTTGCGTACGCTGTGCGAGCAGACGAGGGTGGTCATCTCGACCGTGGGCCCCTACGCTTTGTATGGCTCACCCCTGGTCAAAGTATGTGCTGAAACCGGCACTGACTACTGTGACTTGACAGGCGAAGTACCCTGGATGGCACAGATGATCGCGGCGCACGAAGCCACGGCCAAACAGACAGGCGCCCGCATTGTCCATACCTGTGGATTTGACTCGGTGCCTTCAGACTTGGGGGTTCAGTTTTTGCAGGACGCCGCCTACCGACAATTCAATGAGCCGTGTACCACGATCCACATGCGGATCGCCAAGCTGCGAGGCGGACTCTCTGGGGGCACGGTGGCGAGCATGCTCAACATGATGCGTGAGATGGAAAAGGACCCATCCGTCAAACGCGTACTGACCAATCCGTTTGTGCTGACCCCCGAGGGGCGGGGCGTACGTCAGGACGACGTCAAGTTCGTTGCTTACGATAGCGAGGCCGAAAGCTGGTTGGCGCCCTTTGTGATGGCCAGCATCAACACCCGGGTGGTTCATCGCACCAATGCCCTCATAGGGGCACGTTACGGAAAAGAATTTCGGTATGACGAGGCCATGATGACCGGCCGCGGGGTGGCAGGGCAACTGCGTGCGGTGGGCATGGCCAGTGGGCTGGCTGGCTTTTTGGTGGCCAGCTCATTCCGCCCGACACGAAACCTGCTTGAGCGGCACGTGGTACCGAAACCCGGCGAAGGCCCCAGCCCCCAATCTCAAGAGCGCGGCTGTTACGACCTGCGGTTCAGGGGCGCTACGGCCAAGGGGCAAAAGCTGGTAGCCAAAGTCACCGGAGACCGCGACCCAGGCTATGGCTCAACCGCCAAGATGCTGGGTGAAGCCGGCACCTGCCTGGCGCTGGATATTCCGAAGGCGGAATTTGCGGGCGGCTTCTGGACACCTGCAGCCTTGATGGGCGAACGTCTGCGCAAAAGACTGATCGAACACGCCGGTTTGACTTTTGATGTGATCACCTGAACGGAGGGGCCCATGGACTTCAACATCAGTTCCACAGAGTTTGAGCACAACGCCGCTATCCCTGCACAGTACACCTGCGAGGGCGCTGATCAGGCGCCGCCCTTGCAATGGCGAGGTGTGCCGGCGAAAGCCCAAAGCCTGGTGCTGATCGTTGATGATCCAGATGCCCCTGATCCCGCCGCCCCCAAAAGGACCTGGGTGCATTGGGTGCTCTACAACTTGCCCGCCAACAGTAAGGGTTTACCCGAGGGCGGCGCTGTGCCCGAAAGCGCGCTACACGGACTCAATGATTGGCAACGCACCGGCTATGGCGGCCCGTGCCCACCCATCGGGCGGCACCGCTATTTTTTCAAGCTCTATGCACTGGATGCCGCTTTGCCCAATCTGAACCAGCCCACCAAGCTGCAATTGGTCGAGGCCATGAAGCCACATGTGGTGGGCGAAGCCGTGCTGATGGGAACCTACCAAAAGGCTCGGTAAGGATTCTCAACGGCCTCGACCCGAGCCGCCACCACCGCTATTGCCGCCCATCATCCCCCCGCCAGCGCCGGGGCCTTGCCGAGAACCCATACCGGGCCCGTGCCCCGGAGGGGGTGCATCGGGCAGCATCATGTTGCGTTCTTTGGCGCGTTCTTTCATCCGCTCGTGATGTTCAGCCCGAATGCGCTCGCGCTCCTTGGCCGTCTTGGCTGCGCGCATGCGCTCACGGTACTCGTTGCGCTCGGCGGGCGTCATCATCTGTGAGCCATAAATGTCGCGATCTCGCAAGGTCTCGCGAGTACGGTCTTGCGTCTGTGTTTGCGTTTGAGTCTGGTCCTGATCGCGTGTCTGGTCCTGCGCCAGCGCTCCCTGACAAAACAATCCCGCAGCCGTGAGCGCCACGAACAAGTGTTTGGTAGACATGAATGGCTCCTTCACAGTTTGAAAGTGTTCACTTTGTCACGGACGTCCTGCGGGGACTTTGCGGCGGAGCAAACTGACGAACAGTCCTGAGCCTCAATCCTTCCGCCTTACTTGCTACGATGTATATTATGTCAACTCCAAAATATCTGCGATAAGGAGCCCAAGGGAGTTCGCTCGATGTGAATGCGGTAACCTGACATAAGCGCTACCTTCAACGCCCTGAGGTTCAAGACGGTGAACTCGTTCTGCGTACTCTCACGCCAAGATCGCTTGCTTTCGCTCAGATCCCCATCTGTAGCCACTTGACTCTCCCGTATTTCTGATGACTCTATGGCATGGGATCAAGTAGCCGATTTGATTCAGCGCGTGGTGGTGTCCTTGCAGTTCTTGATCGACTCAGAGGCCAGCCTCAAAGGCGTGGAAGCGCGCTTGAACAACGCACCTGCTGCTGCCCAGGCCGGGAGCCAGCCATGATCGCGCGCTTGATCCACTGGTCCATCGCCAACCGTTTCCTGGTGCTGCTGGCCACGTTGCTGCTCAGCGCCTGGGGCGTGTATGCGGTCATGCGCACACCGCTGGATGCGCTGCCTGATTTGTCGGACGTGCAGGTCATCATCCGAACGACCTACCCGGGACAAGCCCCCCGCATTGTCGAAAACCAGATCACCTACACATTGACCACGACGATGCTGTCGGTGTCCGGCGCCAAGAATACCTGAACCAGGTGCAATCGATCAAGGCTACTTGGTGAGCGCGGTAAAGTGACGTTGTCAGTTCATTGTGAACTGGGCCGAAGCTAGACATATATGCTCATTTGATCAAATACGCGAAGGAGCTTTCATGCAGAACAAGGATCACTGGGAAAAGGTCTATTCCACCAAGGCGCCGGACAGCGTGAGCTGGTTTCAGCAGCATGCCGACATGTCCATGCGCATGGTCCATGCAAGTGGCATCAGCCGTGATGCAGCCATCATTGATGTTGGCGGTGGAGCCTCTACGCTGGTCGACGACCTTTTCGATGATGGCTACACCAATTTGACCGTATTAGATCTCTCCGCTGCTGCGTTGGGAGAAAGTCGACGCCGCCTGGGTAAGCGCGGCGACTCTGTGAAATGGTTGGAGGCGGACATCACCCGCGCGACCTTTGATCCACACAGCATCGACCTATGGCATGACCGTGCTGTGTTCCACTTTCTGACGAAACCGGCAGACCGGGAAGCTTATGTCACCCAGGTTTTGCGTGCGCTCAAGCCTGGCGGGCACATCATCATGGCCACCTTTGGCCCCAATGGCCCGACCCAATGCAGCGGCCTGCCTGTCGCACGCTACACGTCGGATGGGTTGCACGCTGAGTTCGGCGAGTCCTTCTCCATGCTGAACCACGAAGATCAAGTGCACCACACCCCGTTCGGAACCACGCAGCAGTTCATCTATTGCATGTGCAGAATGCAACCCCTTTGAGGCGTTAGGGCCTCGCAGAGGGGCATTCTTATTGATGAGCGTTTGAGAGTTCAACGCCG
>JAGWLR010000006.1 GCA_028864885.1 Burkholderiales bacterium
CTGCCGGATACACAGCTGACCCTTTTGTAGTGGAAACTTTGAGTCGCCTGCTATACAAATCAAGCACTTACAACGTTTCGTGTCGAACTCGGGCGGCCCAATACACCACAACCGCCAAAGCCTCACCCATCTTGGGTGTTTTGTCTTTAGCTTTAGCCTCCAGGAGAAGTTGGCTGACCACACCCTCACGGTGAAGCTCAGCGCGCGCAGCCAGCCTGAGCACCCAAACGGGCACCAAGCCAGGATCACGAACCAAGGCACGCTCGGCTTGTCCATGTTTGTTCAGAAGCAACTCAGTAACAGAAGCCTCGTCACAGGCAGGCACCGATGCCGCAGTCTTACCTTGGTTTTTGCCAGGGGCGGCTTGCCAAGGCACGTCATGCCAATTCTTGCAGCCATGAAGACCACTAGCCAGAGGTTCGCCAGGCAAGAGTTTCGGGTCGATCTTGACGACTTCAGGCTCGCTAGCCGATGTCGCGCCTGTGGCCGTTCTACTACTCGAAGAGTTTGCTCCAATACCAGTTAACCATCGCTGCCCGAAATGCAAAAAACACAGCAGCAGCCCTAAGAAGACCAAGCCGCCTGCGACGGCAACCACGAACTCAGTCCATTCCGGACTGAGTTCATCTTTAACTACCTCATCTGGACTGGACTGGACTGGACTGGACTCAAATTGGCACCGGCTTCGCACGGTGTCAACTGAATCCTTAAGTCATGGCAAGCCTTGCCTCCCCGCTTGATACAACGTCGCATTGTTCTTTCCGCAAATGAATGTCTCGGTTGTGCAGTGTTCTGTGCGCCAACTCAATATACTGGATGGATCTAAAATACGCCATACGGAGCCGCGCATAATCTCAACCTTGTCCTTTTTTGACTGGTAGTCACGAGGCTGCCGGGTGTTTTCATGTCTGAAGTCGCCCCCCCGACCGCATCTCCATCTCGCATTTGGCTGAAGCGAGCCCTGTGGGCAGTGGCAGGACTGTTTGCCGCCGGGTTGTTGGTTCTGGCGGTCACCACGGTCCTGATCTACCCAGAGCTACCCGACACCAGCGGCCTGGCGAACTACCACCCCAAACTGCCCCTACGGGTCTACACCGCCGATGGCGTCGAAATCGGTGGATTCGGAACCGAAAAGCGCACCTACCTGCCCATCCAGCAGATCCCCAAGCTGATGAAAGACAGCTTGCTGGCGGTTGAGGACGCACGCTTTTATGAACACCACGGCATCGACCCCATTGGCGTGCTGCGTGCCATCTTGTCGAACATCACGGGCCATCGCACCCAAGGCGCATCCACGATCACCCAGCAGGTGGCCCGTACGTTCTTCTTGACCCGCGAACGAACCATCAGCCGAAAGCTCAAAGAGGCTTTGCTGTCCGTGAAGATGGAAACACAGTTGAGCAAGGATCAGTTGCTTGAGCTGTACATGAACCAGATCTACCTGGGGGCCAGGGCCTATGGTTTTGCCGAAGCAGCGCAAACCTACTTTGGCAAACCGCTGGATGCACTCGATGCGGCCGAATGCGCCATGCTGGCGGGCTTGCCACAAAACCCCGCCAACGTGAACCCGATCAAAAACCTCGACCGGGCCCTGGCGAGACAAAAGGTGGCGCTGTGGCGCATGCACGAGGCTGGCGTCATCAACGATGCCCAGTACGACAAAGCCAAGGCAGAGAAGCTCCAGATCCGCCGCCCGATGGATGTGGATGTGCACGCTGAGTACGTGGCCGAAATGGCGCGCCAACAAGTGGTGGCTCAATTTGGTGACGCGGCCTACACCACTGGGCTGAAGGTCTACACCACCTTGCGATCAGCCGATCAAGAAGCCGCCTACAAGGCCTTGCACCGCACGCTGATTGATCATGCCCGCTCCCTGCCCTGGCAGGGCCCGGAAGATCACGAAGACCTCGATCCCGATTGGCAGGACGATGATCCGGCGGTCGCCCAGGTCTTGTCGGACTATGAAGACGACGAAGACTTGCGCGTGGCCGTGGTGACGGCGGCAAATCCCAAGGCGCTGACGGCTGTGCTGGCCACCGGCGAAGTCATCCATGTCAATGCCAAGGGCTTGCGGCAGGCTCAAGCCGGCTTGAGCAACAAGGCGCCAGCGGCCCTGAAAATTCGACGTGGGTCGGTGATTCGCCTGATCCAGATCGGCAAAGATTGGTCGGTCACGCAGTGGCCCTCGGCAGAAGGCGCTTTGGTGGCCATGGACCCGCACACCGGCGAAGTCCGAGCGCTGGTCGGTGGCTTCGATTTCCGGCACAACCAGTTCAACCATGTGACCCAGGGCTGGCGCCAACCCGGCTCCAGCTACAAGCCTTTTCTGTATGCCGGCGCAATGGAAGACGGCGTGATGCCAGAAACCATCGTCAATGATGCGCCCTTGACCGATGTCGGCGACTGGTCGCCACAAAACGCCGATGGCTCAGCCGATGGCCCCATCACCGTGCGCCAGGCGCTGACGCATTCGAAAAACCTCGTCACCATCCGCTTGGTACAGTTGATGGGTGCCGATGCAGCCCGCCAATGGACGGGCAAGTTCGGCTTTGACGTAGACAAGCAACCCAACAACCTCACTCTGGCGCTGGGCGCAGGCTCCACCACGCCGATGCAAATGGCCGGTGCCTATTCCGTGATCGCCAATGGTGGCCTGACGGTCAAACCCGTGGTGATTCGCCGCATCACCGATGCCGACGGCAAAACGCTCTTCGAAGTGCCGCCTCAGGTGCTCAGTGAAGATCAGCGCGTCGTGCCAGCCCGCAACACCTTCTTGATCTCGACCTTGCTGCAGGACGTGACCCGGTTTGGCACGGCGGCCCGCGCGCAAGCCCAACTCAAGCGCCCCGATCTGTATGGCAAAACCGGCACCACCAATGATGTGGTCGATGCCTGGTTTGCGGGCTTCCAACCCAGTCTGGTGGCTGTGGTCTGGGTGGGGTACGACAACCCCAAGAGCCTGGGGTCGCATGCATCAGGTGCCAGTCTGGCCCTGCCCATCTGGATCAACTACATGGCCAGCGCCTTGAAGGGGCAGCCCGTCGCAGAGTTGCAGCCGCCTGAAGGATTGGTGCACATTGATGGGGGCGACTGGCGCTATTCGGAATGGGCCAACGGCGGGTTCATCCCCTCACTCGGTCTGGATGATCAACACATCAGCCCAGACCTGATCCCACACCCGGGCCAAGCCTCCAGTCAGCCCGAAATGATCCTGGATCCGCTCGGATCAGAGAACAACGACGGGGCCCCTCGCTGACACGCCTGCCACGTCAACCACAGACGCAGGTCAAACTCGAACTGGTGGTACTGCGGCTCCATGTGCGCACACAGTTGGTAAAACGCCTTGCCGTGCTCGCGCTCCTTCAAGTGGGCCAGTTCGTGCACCACGATCATCCGCAAAAACTCGGGCGCCGTTTGCTTGAACAGGCTGGCGACCCGAATCTCGCGCTTGGCCTTGAGCTTGCCGCCTTGCACGCGTGACACCGTGGTGTGGGTACCCAAGGCGTGCTGAATCACCTTGAGTTTGTTGTCGTAGGCCACCTTGTTGATGGGGTCGGATTGCCGCATGTACTGGCTTTTCAACGCCATCACGTACTCATACAAGGCGGCATCACTGCGCACGTCATGCTGATCGGGATAACGACGCGCCAGCACTTCTCCCAATTTGCCTTGGTCAATCAGCTCCTGAACCTGCTGCAATACATGCAGGGGATAGCCCGCCAGATACCGGAGGCGGGATTCCCGGGGCACTTCACGGGGCAATTTGTTCGGCGTAGTCATACAAGGCCCCCAGGATGTCTTGCCCGCGCTCGTCTTCGTCGCTCAACTGCTCGCTGAGCACATCGATGCGCTCGAAAAATTGCGACAGGGACAGCCACCCAGGTTGGCCGTCAATCAGGCGCGCCTGGCAATGCTGCAGCCAACGCGCCTGATCGGCTTCACTGAGCGACTCTTCAAAGTTCCTCGCGCGATAGCGAAAGACCAACTCTTCCAGCCGATCGTCCTCAAAAGCTGGAACACGCTCGGCCAGCTTGTCAGCCCGTTGTAGTGCTGGCACTGCACGGATACGCTCCAGCGTGCGACGATCATGGGCAGAAAGGAAGCCACCGTAAAGGTCTTCATCAACGTCGACGCTACCTGATGTTGCAGCGGGACGCTCAAACACTTCGGCCCAAATGCCAGCCATCGATGCGCCCTTTTCAGCCGCGATCTGGGCATGCGCCAAGCCTTTGTCGACATCCACGCCCCACTTCTGCGCCATGGCTGGGCTCAGTGTCTTCAAGTTGCCTATCACGATGGGCGACTTGTTGATGTGGATGCTCTTGATGGGCAACCGCTCCACGCCGGGTGGCAAATCTTCAGCTTTGCTGAAGAGCCGCTCGCGGATGGTTTGTGCACTCAGTCCGAACAGCTCGGTGGGATCGAACGACAAATCCCAGACGATCAGCTCATTCTTGTTACTGGGATGAGGCGCCAACGGCCAGACCAAGGCCATGCAGCCGCGTTCCACGCCATACATGCCCGAGATATGCAGGAAAGGACGCCCCACGCCGATCTCAGCCAGTACCGCCTCTTTTTTGCGCAACTTCAAGCAAAAATCCCACAACCGCGGCTGGGCCTGCTTGATGAGCCGCGCCATGGCGATGGTGGCGCGCACATCAGACAAGGCATCGTGCGCAGCCTCATGTGTCAGGCCATTGGCTGCGGTGAGGTGTTCGAGCTTGAACGACGGACGGCCGTCCTCATGGCGAGGCCATTGAATCCCCTCAGGGCGCAAGGCCCAGGTGCACCGAACCACATCCAGTAGATCCCACCTTCCGCAACCATCCTGCCATTCACGCGCATAGGGGTCGATCAAGTTGCGCCAGAACAAGTGGCGCGTCACCTCATCGTCGAACCGAATGGTGTTGTAGCCCACCCCGATCGTGTTGGGCTGCGCGAGCTCGTGAAGAATCGCATCTGCAAATTCGTGTTCGGGCAAACCTTGCTCCTGGCAGGTTTGCGGCAGGATGCCGGTGAGCAGGCAAGACTCGGGATCAGGCAGGTAGTCGCGCCCCGGTTGGCAATAGACCATCAAAGGCTCACCCACCTCGTTGAGTTCTGCATCGGTGCGAATGCCCGCAAACTGAGCAGGACGATCTCGGCGCGGCACCCGACCAAAGGTTTCATAGTCGTGCCAGTAAAACGTGTAGTCGCTGCTCATCTTGATGGGTATCCGAACAATTCAAAACGGCCCGCTGGATGCTCCAGACGGGCCGTTCAGGGCTTGGGGCTGCCTGGCAGTCAGGCTGGCGAATCAGCGCTTGCGAATCACCACGCTGCCGACCGAATAGCCCGCGCCGAAAGAACACAATACGCCCACATCGCCCTTCACCATATCTTGATGGTACTTGTGGAAGGCAATCACCACGCCGGCTGACGAGGTGTTGGCGTACTCATCCAGAATCAAAGGCGCCACATCGGCACCGGCTTCGCCACCGATCAACCGTTTGACCACCAACTGGTTCATGCTCTGGTTAGCCTGATGCAACCAGTAGCGACGCACCTGCGTGGGCTCCAGAGACAAGGCTGCCAAATGACTCTCGATGTGCGCAGCAGCGATGGGCACCACCTCCTTGAATACCTTGCGACCTTCCTGACGGAAGGTTTTGTCGCGGGCGTTGGGATCGGTGTCTTCGCACCGGTTCATGAAACCGAAGTTGTTGCGAATGTTGTTGGAGAACTGGGTGGCCAGCTTGGTCCCCAACACCTCCCACTGATCGGCCGATGTAGCGGTCTCGGCACTTTCGACAATGCTGGCCGTGGCCACGTCACCAAAGATGAAATGGCAATCGCGATCGCGCCATTCTTGATGGGCCGAAGTGATTTCAGGGTTGACCACCAGCACGCACTTGGCCGAACCACAACGAACCGCGTTGACAGCTTGTTCCAGCGCGAAAGTGGCAGTGGAACAGGCCACGTTCATGTCGAAACCGAAGCCGGTGATGCCCAGCGCCTGCTGGATTTCAACGGCCATGGCTGGATAAGCGCGCTGCATATTCGAGGCGCCGCAGATCACGGCATCGATGTCATCCGGCTTCTTGCCGGCAGCGGCCATCGCTTTGTGGCAAGCATCCACCGCGATTTCGGCCATCAGCGACAACTCGTCGTCAGCACGTGGTGTGAAGCGGGGATACATGCGGTGCGGATCCAGCACGCCGGACTTGTCCATCACGTAGCGCTGCTTGATGCCCGACGCCTTTTCAATGAATTCGACGCTGGAGTGGGCCAGGGGCTCACGTTGACCAGATTCGATCTCGGCGGCGTATTTGGCATTTTGCTGGTCAACGTAAGCGTTGAACGCTTCGACCAGTTCCGCGTTGGTGACGGTGTGGGGAGGCGTGAACAGGCCGGTCCCGCTGATGACGACTTCACTCATGGTTACGAAGGGTCCGCCGCGTACCCTGGTAAGGCACGTCGACCCGGATCATCAAAACGGCTGATTTTGCCACCTTTTGCCAAACGGACAAATTTGGGCGTTCAGCCTGTCTTAAGGTATTCCTCATAGAGTGACAAATCACTCACAACGAAAGGATTTTCATGAAACAGGTTCTGATCCCGATTCTGGCCGCCGCAGCTTTGGCACCTTCTCTTGCTTTGGCCAAGGCAGACTGCCCCGCCCACCCCAAAGCGGAGTGGATGAAAGAGTCTGAGGCACGCGCCAAACTGGAAGCTCAAGGCTACAAGATCCGCAAGTTCAAGGTTGACGGCCAATGCTATGAGATCTACGGCTTCAACAAGGAAGGTAAGAAAGTCGAAATCTATTTCGATACCAAGACCCTGGACATCGTGAAAGCCGAAATCGAGTGATACCAATGCTGTGGTCGCCGCTGGTCAGGTTGACCCACTGGGGAATGGCCGGGCTCGTTCTGTTCAACCTGTTCAATGAGACCGGAAAAGTCCATCGTTGGGCTGGCTATGCCGCTGCCGCCTTGGTGGTGTGCCGATTGCTCTATGCCATGACGCAGGAGAAAAAAAGTGCTGCGCGCATCAGAGTCCCCAGATGGGCTGAACTCGCTGCCCACATCAAGGAATTGCTTTCACGCGATGTTCACTCGACAGAAGGCCACAACCCATTGGGCATGTGGGCCGCTTTGCTGATGTGGGGCCTGGTCTTGTCCTTGGGGCTCACGGGTTGGATGAGCCAGTTGGATCGATTCTGGGGTGAGGAATGGCTGGAGGAAACCCACGAAGCTCTGGCCAATGCCCTGATGGGGTTGGTGGTGGTGCATTGGTTGGGCGTGTTGACCATGTCCAGCCTGCTCAAACGCAATCTCGTTCGCGCCATGATCACCGGGCGCCCGGCCAACTCAGCCCAGCCGATCAAAACGGCGGTGCGCGATTGATCTCA
Organism: Burkholderiales bacterium; assembly: GCA_028864885.1. GTDB lineage: Bacteria > Pseudomonadota > Gammaproteobacteria > Burkholderiales > Burkholderiaceae_C > Aquabacterium. The sequence goes on from JAGWLR010000006.1 coordinate 7,391, forward strand.
ACGACCTCTCCCGTTTCGGGATGAAGAAAGCGCAGATTGACTGCATGCAGATGCAGCCGCGTGCGAGACCAAGACCCTGACTGGGCGGTATACAAAGGATCGCCGACAATCGGGTAGCCGATCGCCTGCATGTGTACGCGCAATTGGTGCGATCGCCCGGTGATCGGCTCCAACTCAACCCGGGTGGTCAGCACTTCCTGATCTCTTGCGCGCACCCAATAGCGCGTTTGTGAGGGCTTACCCAGCTCATGATCCACCTTTTGCCGTGGCCGGTTCGGCCAGTCGGTGATCAGAGGCAGATCGACGAGCCCCTCGTCGTGTTGCATCACCCCTTGCAACACGGCCACATAGCGCTTGTGCACCTCGCGTCGCAGAAACAATTCACTCAAGCGACGCTGCATGTCCTTGCCACGCGCCATCAGCAGCAGACCCGAGGTATCCATGTCCAGACGGTGAACGATGAGAGCATCCGGGTAACGCTGCTGCACCCGTGAAGCCATGCAATCCGCAAACGCCTCACCCCGCCCCGGCACGCTCAACAGGCCACAGGGTTTGTCAACGACCACCAAGTGATCGTCCACCCACAAAGGCTCCCAACCTTCGTCAGGTGGAGGACGGTAGTCGATCAACTGATGGGTGCTCACAGGCGGCTCGCGTATCGACGGGCCAGCACGGTGCAGACGAACATCTGCAGCTGGTGGTAGATCATGATGGGCAAGATCAGCACGCCCATGGCGGCCGATCCGCCAAACAGCAGCTTGGCCATGGGCATGCCCGACGCCATGGTTTTCTTGGATCCGCAAAAAACCGCCACGATTTCGTCTTCCACTTCAAACTGCTGGCGCCTCGCCAACCACCGACTCACCCACAAGGTGGGCAGCAGGAACACGACCGCGCCGACAGCCGTCTCGACCAACAAGCCGACGCCATGACGCGACCACAGGCCATCGGCCACGGCGTCTGAAAACGCCGACCACACCAACAGCACGATCACGAGTCGGTCGTAGATGTTGGTCACCGGCTTGAACCGGGTGATTACCGGCAGCAGCCAGCGTCTCGACAGGTGCCCCAAGGCAAAGGGCAGCAGCAGCATCTTGGCAATCTTCAGCATGGTCTGCCCCACATCCATGGCGGCCCCACCTTGCCCGCCCATCACGAGGCTGACCAGCAGGGGAGTCAAGAACACCCCCAGCAGGGTCGACAGCGTGGCGTTGAGGACCGCCGCAGCCACCCGGCCCCGCGCCAGGGCCGTCATGGCCACCGACGAAGACACCGTGGAAGGCAGGACCGCGAGGAAGAAAAAGCCCATCTGCAGGTCATGCGGCACCCAGCGCCCCACGAGCAGCACGCATACCGCCCACCACAAAGGAAACCAGACATAAGTGCAGGACTGCACCAGCAAATGCAAGCGCCACCTTGACGCGCCATCCTTGAGGCTCTCGGTCGACAAACCCATGCCGTGCAAAAAAAACAGGCCCAGCACCCCAATGTCGGTCACGGTTCCCAGATGCAGAACACCCTGGCTCCGCCCCGCCTCAGGCCAGACACTGGCCACCACCACTGCCAACACCATGCCCACCAAAAACCAGTCCAGGTGAGGCCATTTGATTTTCAACACGGGATTCGCCCTTTTGCGCACAACCAACCCCGGATTATCGACAACCCGCAAATCCCAGTGGTTTCATCAAAGAGCGGTTGTGCAGTGCCACAATGGTCCGATCCATTTTTGCAGCACTTTCAGGAGTCCCGCACATGGCCAAAGCATCGCCCGCGACCGCACACCCCTTTGCCAACACCTTGAAGTCGTTCAAGACGGCGTCTGGCAAAGATCTGAAGTTCTACTCCCTGCCCGCCCTGAGCAAGCAGTTCCCGAACATCCAGAAGCTGCCGGTGTCCTTGCGCATCGTGCTCGAAGCAGTGCTTCGACATTGCGATGGCCTGAAGGTGACGCCGGATCATGTGGCACAACTGGCCCAGTGGCAGCCGACCGCTTCGCGCACAGAAGAGGTCCCGTTTGTGGTGGCCCGAGTGGTATTGCAGGACTTTACCGGTGTGCCGTTGCTGGCCGATCTGGCCGCCATGCGGAACGTGGCCGCCGACCTGGGTCAGAACCCCAAACGCATCGAACCCTTGGTGCCCGTCGACCTGGTGGTGGATCACTCGGTGATGATCGATCATTACGGCAGCAAAGACGCCCTCGACCTGAACATGAAACTGGAGTTCCAGCGCAACAACGAGCGCTACCAGTTCATGAAGTGGGGCATGCAGGCGTTTGAAACCTTCGGGGTCGTGCCTCCCGGTTTCGGGATCATTCACCAGGTCAATCTGGAATACCTGGCGCGGGGTGTGCACCAGCGTGCCGACGGCGTGGCCTATCCCGACACCCTGGTGGGAACGGACAGCCACACCACCATGATCAATGGCATCGGCGTGGTGGGCTGGGGCGTGGGCGGCATCGAAGCAGAAGCCGGCATGTTGGGCCAGCCTGTGTATTTCCTGACGCCCGATGTCGTCGGTTTCGAATTGACTGGCCAATTGCGTGGCGGCGTGACGGCGACCGATCTGGTTCTGACCGTGACCGAAATGCTGCGCAAGGAAAAGGTGGTCGGCAAGTTCGTCGAGTTTTTTGGCGAAGGCACGGCATCCCTGTCGCTGCCGGATCGAGCCACGATCGCCAACATGGCGCCTGAATATGGCGCGACCATGGGCTTCTTTCCCGTCGATGACAAGACCATCGAGTACTTCAAGGGCACAGGGCGTCGCAAATCCGAAATCGAGGCTTTCGAGGGCTACTTCAAGGCCCAGGGCTTGTTCGGCGTGCCAGGCACCAAGAAGGCTGGCGCCTCGCTGCAAAACATCCAGTACACCAAGGTCGTCAAGCTCGATCTGGGCACGGTGGCGCCTTCGCTGGCGGGCCCCAAACGCCCCCAAGATCGCATCGAGATCGGCAACGTCGCCTTCCAGTTTGAAGACCTGTTTGGCAAGCCCACATCCGAAAACGGCTTCAACCAGCCCATTGAAAAGCTCGAGGAAACCTATTCCACTCGCAACGACATCCCGATCAGCCATGGCGATGTCCTGATCGCGGCCATCACCTCGTGCACCAATACGTCCAACCCCGGTGTGCTGTTGGCCGCGGGTTTATTGGCCAAGAAAGCAGTGAAGGCAGGGCTGAAGGTCAAGCCCCACGTGAAGACCTCGCTGGCGCCGGGCTCTCGCATCGTCACCGAGTATCTGGACAAGGCCGGCTTGTTGCCCTATCTCGAGCAATTGGGCTTTGCAGTGGCGGCCTACGGCTGCACAACTTGCATCGGCAATGCCGGAGACCTAGCCCCCGAGATCAATGAAACGATCACCCAGAACGATTTGGTCTGCGCGGCCGTGCTGTCGGGCAACCGCAACTTCGAGGCTCGTATCCACCCCAACATCAAAGCCAACTTCCTGGCCAGCCCGCCGTTGGTCGTGGCCTATGCGATTGCCGGCAACGTCACGATTGACCTGATGACCGAGCCCGTTGGCAAGGGCAAGGACAAAAAGGGCCATCCGAAAGACATCTACCTCGGCGACATCTGGCCGACCACCGAAGAGATCCACGCTTTGATGAAGCACGCCATGAACCCCAAGGTGTTCAAGGCCAATTACGGACAAGTGGCATCCAAACCCGGCAAGTTGTGGGATCGCATCAAGGGCGCATCGGGCGAGGTGTATGACTGGCCTACCAGCACCTACATCGCCAAGCCGCCCTTCTTCGAAGGATTCGAGCTGAGCGCGCCTCAAGCCACTGCGGCGGCCCCCAGCATCGAAGGCGCCAAGATCATGGCACTCTTCGGGGATTCGATCACCACTGACCACATCTCACCGGCAGGTTCCATCAAGGAGGCATCACCTGCCGGGCAGTACTTGCTGGCCAACGGTGTCAGCAAAGCCGATTTCAACAGCTATGGATCGCGCCGCGGCAACCACGAAGTCATGATGCGGGGCACCTTTGCCAATGTGCGCATCAAGAACTTGATGCTGCCGCCGCAAGACGATGGCAGCCGCGTCGAAGGCGGCTTAACCCTGCTGCAATTGGCCGGACCTGACAAGGGCAGTACTTTGTCGATCTACGATGCCGCGATGCGTTACATCGCCGCCAAGGTGCCCACCGTGATCTTTGGGGGCGAAGAGTACGGCACCGGCTCCAGCCGAGATTGGGCAGCCAAAGGCACGCAGTTGCTGGGCATCAAGGCCGTCATCGCGCGCAGCTTCGAGCGCATCCACCGATCCAATCTGGTCGGTATGGGCGTTCTGCCCTTGCAGTTCAAGGGCACGGAAAGCTGGGAAACGCTGGGCCTGAAAGGCGACGAAACCATTGGCATTGAGCTGAACAATGGCCTGGTGCCGCAGGCCGACGCCCAACTGATCATCACGCGAGCCGATGGCCGCCGTCATCAAACGACCGTGACCCTGCGCATCGACACGCCGATTGAGGTGGCGTACTACCAGCACGGCGGCATCCTGCCCTACGTGCTGCGTCAGCTACTGGCGGCCTGATCAGCCCGCCAAAGAGGCCAGGGCTTTCGCCTTGGCCTCATCAAATCCGACGGCCAACACCTTGCCGGCCTGCTCGATCACCGGGCGTTTGATGACACTGGCTTTGTCCAGCATCAGGGCGCGGGCCGAGGCTGCATCGATCACCGCGGCCTTGGTGGCGTCGTCCAACTCGCGCCAGGTGGAGCCTTGGCGATTCACCAGCACCTCCCAACCTACCTGCTTGATCCAGTCGTCCAGCCGATCAGCCGGAACGCCGAGCTTTTTGTAGTCATGAAACGCGTAGGCCAGCCCTTGCTCATCGAGCCAGGTTCGCGCTTTTTTGACAGTGTTGCAATTTGGGATGCCGTAGACAGTCAATGTGCTCATGTGCGTGTGGGATCGATTCGAGTCAGGGCGCCACTGTCGCACAAACCGCGCGGCTTGGTTGCGCGACGAAAAAAAGGAGGGCCAAAGCCCTCCCCAATCGCGGATAACCCTATTTGATGCTGCGAGGATCGACCCGCGTCACCTCTGGACCAGGACCTGTTGTGGCAGGCCTGCCCGGGAAGCCCCGACACCCCTTGTGAAGGCGCCGATGCCTCCCGGCCCAGCACAACAAACACGTTGCTCTGTCAGCCGGGCAGCGTCAGAAGAACCCCAGTTTGTTGGGGCTGTAGCTGACCAGCAAATTTTTGGTCTGTTGGTAGTGATCCAACATCGCCTTGTGAGTTTCACGTCCGATGCCCGATTCTTTGTAACCACCGAATGCAGCGTGAGCGGGATACGCGTGATAGCAGTTGGTCCAGACCCGCCCTGCCTGAATGCCACGACCGAATCGATAAGCGCGGCTGCCATCTCGCGTCCACACCCCTGCTCCTAGGCCATAGGGTGTGTCATTGGCGATTTCGAGCGCCTCCTGCTCCGTCTTGAAGGTGGTCACGGCCAACACAGGGCCGAAGATCTCCTCACGGAAGATCCGCATCTGGTTGTGCCCCTTGAACAGCGTGGGCTGGATGTAGTAGCCCCCGCTGAGCTCTCCCCCCAACTCTGCCTTGTCGCCGCCAATCAGCAGCTGGGCGCCCTCTTCCTTGCCCAGCTTCAGGTAGGACATGATCTTGTCCATTTGCAGCATCGACGCCTGCGCGCCCATCATCGTGTCGGTATCCAGCGGGCTGCCTTGCTTGATCGCGGCGACGCGCTGAACCGCGCGCTCGATGAAGCGGTCGTAGATCGACTCCTGAATCAGCGCCCGCGAGGGGCAGGTACACACTTCCCCTTGATTGAAGGCAAACAGCACCATCCCCTCAATGGCCTTGTCCAGAAACGCATCGTCCTCGGCCATCACGTCGTCAAAGAAGATGTTGGGGCTCTTGCCGCCCAGTTCCAGCGTCGCCGGAATGAGGTTGGTCGCTGCGGCCTGCGCAATCACGCGACCGGTGGCGGTCGACCCGGTGAAGGCAATCTTGGCGATGCGTTTGCTGGTGGCCAGAGGCATGCCAGCCTCCCGCCCGTAACCGTTGACAACGTTGAGCACCCCTGGGGGCAACAAATCGGCAATCAACTCCGTCAGCACCAGGATGCTGATGGGGGTCGACTCGGCCGGTTTGAGCACCACACAGTTGCCCGCTCCCAGCGCCGGGGCCAGCTTCCAGGCGGCCATCAGGATCGGGAAGTTCCAGGGGATGATTTGCCCCACGACCCCCAGTGGCTCATGAAAGTGATACGCGATGGTGTGGTGATCGATCTCGCTGAGCGCCCCCTCCTGGGCGCGCACACAGCCTGCGAAATAGCGGAAATGATCGACTGCCAGCGGAATGTCGGCATTCAGGGTTTCGCGGATGGGTTTGCCGTTGTCGATCGTTTCGGCATAGGCCAGCTTTTCGAGGTTTTGCTCCAGACGATCGGCGATCTTGAGCAAGACGTTGGCCCGCTCCGCTGGCGAAGTGGCCGCCCACTTGTCCTTGGCCGCATGGGCTGCATCCAGAGCCAACTCGATGTCGGCTTCGCTGGAACGTGCGGCCTGGGTGTAGACCAGGCCATTGATCGGCGTCACCACATCAAAGTACTGCCCCCCGAGTGGGGCCACAAATTGACCATTGATGAAATTCTCGTAACGCTTCTTGAACTCGAGGGGGGCACCAGCGGCTCCGGGTAGGGCGTAGATCATGTCGGTCTCCTGGATGGGAAGTCAGTGCCATCCATAGCGCACGGGGTGTGCCATCTCGGGTTCGTCCTGATCTGCGCCCCCCTCGCCAGTGCGATGTCACGCCCTCGCTCTCCCCCCGCCCTGTGTCAGGGGACGTGCCAAATATGCACACTGTTCCAAAATGACACAGGGTGACTCCCGGTGGCACCCCCAAGTCTGGGCGCGATACTGCACACGTTGCGTCCCTTCCCCCCACCCCATGACCTCCCGCCCAGCGTCATCGTCTACCTCCGCGACCGAGCTCCAAGAAGCCCGGCGCTGGATGCTCGAGCACGGGCGCATCCCGGCCGGGCTGGTCGACGAGTCCTTGGGCCGCTCGTGGGAGCGAAGCCGCCACGCGGGTTTGAGCCCGATTGACCTGCTGTCCGATCAACCCTTGTGCAGCGATGCCGACCTGCGCCAGGCACAAGAGCGACAGCGCGAATTCCTGGCCCACGCACGCCCGGTGATGGAGTTCGTCTTCGACCAGATGCGCGGCAGCGGCAATCTGGTGGTCTTGGCTGATGCTCGCGGCTTGCTGCTGCACAGCCTGGGCGACACGGATTTCGTGAACCGTGCCGACCGAGTGGCCTTACGCCCAGGGGCACTGTGGCACGAAGCCGATCGCGGCACCAATGCCATCGGCACTGCCCTGGCAGACCAAAGGCCCGTCGTGATCCACGGCGCCGAACACTACCTGGAGCGCAACAGCTTCCTCACCTGCGCGGCGGCGCCCGTACGATCTTCAGCCGGACAGTTACAAGGGGTGCTCGACATCTCTGGGGATCACCGAGCCCACCACCCCCACACTTTTGCGCTGGTGCGATCCGCCGCCCGAATGATCGAAGATCGCCTGTTTCATGCCCGGCACAGTCGTGACCAGATTTTGCGCTTGCATCACTTGCCGGAAGGCTTGGGGGCGGTCGGCGAAGGCCTGATCGCGCTGTCGGACGACGGCTGGGTGGTCGGCGCCAACGCCATGGCTCAGCAATGGCTGGATTTGGACGAACGTCGCATCGGTTCTGGCACCTTGGCCCAACTCACCGGGATTCAAGGCCGGATGCTCCCGCCCGGCAAGGTCATGCGGGTGTCCGCCCACAGCAACGCGGCGCTGTTTGGTCGACTGGAGGCCCGACAACGCCCGGTGATCAACCTGTCTTTGCTGGGGCGCACCGGAACATCGACCGACATTGACCCTACCGCACCACTTACGTCGCAAGACCCCCGCGTCGAAGAAGCACTGCGGCGTGCACGCCGCGTGCAAGCCCAGGGCATCGCCGTGCTGATTCAGGGCGAATCCGGTACGGGCAAGGAGGTGTTTGCGCGGGCACTGCATGCGGCCGGCGAACGCGCCGACCAAGCCTTTGTTGCGGTCAACTGTGCGGCACTCCCTGAGACGCTGATCGAAGCCGAACTTTTCGGCTATGTGGGCGGCGCTTTCACGGGAGCCCGTCGAGAGGGCTCACCCGGCCGGATTCGGGAAGCGCATGGCGGCACCTTGTTTCTCGATGAGATCGGCGACATGCCCTTGGCCCTGCAAGCTCGGTTGCTCAGAGTCTTACAAGACAAGGTGGTGTTCCCTCTGGGCGGCAGCAAACCCCATGCGGTCGATTTCGTGCTGGTGTGTGCCACGCATCGACACCTGCGAGACGCCATTGCGGCCGGCAACTTCCGCGAGGATCTGTTCTACCGGCTCAACGGCCTGACTGTCACCCTGCCAGCGCTGCGCGAGCGCCAAGACTTCGATGCCCTCGTCCACCAGCTATTGAGCGATGTGTGTGCCGACATGAAACGAGCCCCTGTCGACACCGTCCACCCAGGGCTGCTGGCCGCAATGGGTCGCTACCGCTGGCCAGGCAACCTGCGACAGCTTCACGGGCTGCTGCGCACCGCCTGCGCCCTGCTGGAACAGGATGAGCGCGCGCTCGACTGGCATCACCTGCCGGAAGACACGATGGCCGAGTTGCAATCCGCCTCTTCCTCGACCTCTTCTTCGAGTGAGACCCAGTCAGTTTCCAACGCGGCCTCGACCGAAGTCGCCACGCTGCGAAAGCTTTCAGAACAGGCGATCCTTCAGGTGATTCAGGCCACTGACGGCAACCTTTCCGAGGCCGCCCGCAAATTGGGCATCAGCCGCAACACGCTTTATCGGCGCTTGCGCCAGAGCGAACAAAAAATCTCCAAAGATTGACCCCACCCTCCGGTCGGACGCTTCCGGATTGGTTAGCATCACACCCATGATGATGAATGCCGACCCCCAAGAGCTCGCGAAATTCGGTGACCTGGCCCACAAATGGTGGGACCCTGAAAGCGAATTCCGCCCCCTGCATGAAATCAACCCCTTGCGCCTGGACTGGATCGACCAGCTCAGCCAGATCCGCGGCAAGCGTGTGGTCGACGTCGGCTGCGGTGGCGGAATCCTGGCCGAATCCATGGCCCGACGTGGCGCCGAGGTGCTGGGCATCGACCTCTCTGAGCGCCCGCTCAAGGTGGCCCAACTGCATGCCATGGAAGCGGGCATCGCCAACATCGACTACCGTTCTGTCGCCGTGGAAGCCCTGGCCGCCGAACAGCCGGCGCACTATGAAGTCGTCACCTGCATGGAAATGCTGGAACACGTGCCAGATCCTGCCTCAGTGGTTCAGGCCTGCACGCAACTCGTCCAACCCGGCGGCTGGGTGTTCTTCTCCACCATCAATCGCAACCCCAAGTCGTATCTCTTTGCCATCTTGGGAGCCGAATACGTGCTGAAAATGCTGCCCAAGGGCACGCACGAATACGCCCGCTTCATCCAGCCGGCAGAGTTGTCTCGCTGGTGCCGCAACGCTGGCCTGGAGTTGGTGCAATTCAAGGGTATGGAATACAACCCCCTGACGCGGCGCTACTGGCTATCGGGTAACACCAGCGTGAATTACCTGCTGGCCTCCCGCAAGCCTGCCGCATGAGCGCCCGATTGAACTGGTCGACAGCACCACAAGCCGTGCTGTTTGACCTCGACGGCACCCTGGCCGACACCGCTGGCGATTTGGCAGGCGCCTTGAACCGATTGCGTGCTCAAGAGGGCTTGCCGCCTCAACCGCTTGAGTTGCTCAGACCCTGGGCCTCGGCTGGCGCGAGGGGCTTGCTGGCTGCAGGCATGGACATTCATCCTGACCACCCTGAATACGAAACCTACCGCCTGGGTTTTCTGGATGCCTACCTGTCTTGCCTGGCTGACACCACCTGCCTGTTCGACGGCATGGCCCAAGTCTTGTCCGACATCGAGTCACGCGGATTGAAGTGGGGCGTGGTCACCAACAAGCCGCATCGCTTCACCATTCCTGTCATGCAGGGGCTGGGCTTAGCCGAGCGTGCCGGCGTCATCATCAGTGGGGACAGTACGGCGCACGCCAAACCCCATCCCTTGCCCCTGCTGACCGCCTGTGAGCAACTGGGGGTCGATCCTGCTGCCACGCTCTATGTGGGCGATGACCTGCGCGATATCCAAGCGGCCAAAGCCGCCCACATGCCCAGCGCCGCCGCCGCCTGGGGCTACCTGGGGCACGGCACCGACATCCGAGTCTGGCAGGCCGATGTGATCGCCCCAACGCCCCAGGATCTGATCCCCTGCTGGGCCTGAAAGACAAAAGCCACCCAAGGGTGGCTTTTTCGTCTTAGCCGCCCGAATCAGGACGATCGGCCGTAGTTGTCCTGGTAACGCACGATGTCGTCTTCTCCCAGATAACTGCCCGACTGAACTTCGATGATTTCCAGCGGAATGGTGCCTGGGTTGATCAGGCGGTGAACCGTTCCCAAGGGGATGTAGGTCGATTGGTTCTCTGACAACAGGACCACCTTGTCCCCCACGGTGACTTCGGCCGTCCCGCTCACGACGATCCAGTGCTCTGCACGGTGATGATGCATCTGCAAGCTCAGAGAAGCCTTGGGCTTGACCATGATGCGCTTGACCTGGAATCGTGGGCCGGCATCGATCGAGTCATACCAACCCCAGGGGCGATGCACGCGGCGATGCAGTGTGCCTTCGGATCGAGACTCGCTACTGAGCTTTTCGACGACCTTCTTCACGTCCTGGCTGCGGGTGCGATCGGCCACGAGCACGGCATCGGGGGTCTCCACCACCACCACGTTGTCCAGACCCACCGTGGTCACCAGGCGGCTGGTGGCATGCACTAGGGTGTTTTGCGTGTCTTGCATCAACACATCACCCTGGGCGGCATTGCCCTTACCATCGTGCTCACTGACTTGCCAAACGGCGTCCCAAGCCCCCAGATCAGACCAACCAGCGTCCAGCGGCACCATCTTGACCACGAACCCGCAGTCTGGCTTGCCTGGGCACTGCTCCATGACGGCATAGTCGACCGACTCGGACGGCACCGCTACGAATTCAGCCTTGCCAGGTCGAACGAACACATTGTCTTTGGCCCGCACGTCCCAGGAATTGCGGGTGGCCTCGGCAATATCTGGACGGAACTGATTCAACGCTGCCAACCAGCGCGATGCGCGCATCACGAACATGCCGCTGTTCCAGAAGTAACCGCCCTCAGTCAGGTATTTCTGTGCGGTTTCCAGGTTCGGCTTTTCTACAAATGCTTCAACCGGTTGGGCCTCAGCGCCCTTCGCTGCGCCGGCTTTGATGTAGCCGAAACCGGTTTCAGGACGCACGGGCTTGATCCCCAGGATGACGATGTCGCCATCAGCCGCCGCGCGAACAGCCGATTGCAAGGCCCGCACGTATGCATCCTCATCGGTCACAGTCTGATCTGCAGGCGTCACCACCAAGATCGGATCCTGCCCCCCCTCAATGGCTTGCAAAGCTGCCAGCGTCACAGCAGGCGCCGTATTGCGACCGGCTGGCTCCAGCAGCAGCGAGGAAGGTTCGCCCTTCACCTCCCGCAACTGATCGAGTACCAGGAAGCGATGCTCTTCGTTGCCCACCACACAGGGGTTCGCCACCTCGATGTCATCCGCCCCCAAGGCCTGCAAGCGCAAATGGGCTTGCTGAAACAGCGTCTGATTGCCTTGCAGCACCAGAAACTGCTTCGGGTAAAGCGCTCGAGACAAAGGCCACAGACGGGTCCCTGAGCCGCCAGCCATGATGACGGGATGTACGTTGTGCTTTTTCATGATGTTCATGTCTTACAAGTTTTCGCCAGGGCTTTCACTCGCGCTCAGCCTTCAAATCCATTGGGGTTGGTGGACTGCCAACGCCAGGAATCCACACACATGTCATTCAGCCCTCGCTTGGCCTTCCAACCCATGGTGCGCAAGGCATGGCTGGGATCGGCATAGCAGGCGTCCACATCGCCAGGCCGACGCGGCGCGAACACGATGGGGATCTCGCGTCCACAAGCCTGCCCGTAGGCCTTCGCCAGATCCAGAACGCTGTAGCCCTGCCCGGTTCCGAGGTTGACGGTCAGCGATTGTTTCTGATCAAAAAGATAGCGCAGCGCCGCGACGTGACCTTCAGCCAGATCGCAGACATGAATGTAGTCACGCATGCCTGTGCCGTCGGGTGTGTCGTAGTCGTTGCCAAACACATTGAGGTGCTCGCGCTTGCCCACCGCCACCTGCGCCACATAGGGCATCAGGTTGTTTGGAATACCGCGCGGGTCTTCGCCAATCAAGCCTGAGGGATGTGCTCCCACCGGATTGAAGTAACGCAGGCAAGCGATGCGCCAATGGGGATCGCAACGTTCCAGCTCGCGCAGGATCTCTTCGCCCATCAACTTGGTCTGACCGTAGGGATTGGTAGCCCGCAGCGGCGATGTCTCGACGATGGGCAATTGCTCGGGCTTGCCGTACACCGTTGCTGACGAGCTGAACACCAGATTGGGCACCCCATGGCGCTTCATGGCCTGGCACACCGCCAACAAGCCACCCAGGTTGTTTTCAAAGTAGTCCAGCGGGCGCTCAACCGACTCCCCCACCGCCTTCAAAGCGGCGAAGTGCACCACCGCGGCGATGCCGCCTTGGGCTCGCCCCAACTCGAAACACCGATCGAGAGCCGCCGGATCACGCACGTCACCTTGAACAAACGCAGGCTCAAAGCCTCCGATCGCTGCCATCCGCTTCAACACGGTGGGCGAGCTGTTCACAAAGCTGTCGATGCCGACCACATCGAAGCCCGCTTCATGCAAAGCCAGCCAAGTGTGTGAGGCAATGTAGCCTGAGGCGCCGGTCAGCAAGATACACGACATGATCTGCGACCTTGATCAATCAAAAATGAAAGACGCGGACACATTCACCGCGTGGCCGGAATACGGATTGCGCGTGGCGTCCTTGGTCTGCGAATACTTCACCACCCCAGCAGACAGCTTCAGCCACCGCTGCACAGCGTAGTACCCATTGAGCGAGTAGCTGTGGTAGTTGCTGGTGTCTCGAATCGAGGTGCCAATCAAGTTGTAATCGACGTTGTAGCGGTTCCATGCAGTGGCCGCCGTCATGGTCAGCTTGCCTGTAGCCGCCCAATTCACGTACAGATTAGCCGCGGTGGCCCGGTTGTTGTAGGCCAGTTGGGCCGAGTTGATCCCGAAGGCCCCGCTTCCAGGGTCAAAGCTCAAATAATTTTGATTGAACTGGTCCGTATTCGAGGTGCGGTAGGCGCTCAAGCCATAACTGAGCACGCCATGCGGCGTGTAGTTCCAGTTGATGTATCCAGTCAAGCCACTGAAACGGCGATCCGCCTGCAAGCGGCGTTTGCTGTGGGTCCAGCTGAGCGTCGCACTCATTTGGCTCAAACCACTCACCACCCAATTGGTACCCAGGTCGATGTCGTTCTCGTCCACGTGCTCGGTCGACAAGGTGTATTCGGTATTCAAATGCCGCACACCGAGGCTGTAATTCAGCAAATCAGAGCTGTAATACACCGCCTTGAGCCCCTGAATATCCTGCCGGTAATTCAGATAACTGTAAGCCGGCACGGAATAGTTCAACGTCGACTTGGCCCCCGTGGCCACCAGCGCCCAGATACCCGACACGCCGTAAATCACCTGGGCTTGTGCATTCTTGGTCGTCTGCACGTTCTTGATCACATGGTCAGTGAGCTTGTTGTTTTCGAACTGATTGAGCTGCTGGCCGTAATTGCCATCCAGCGAAACACGCCAGTTCTGTAGCAACTCGCTGTCAAACCCCAGGGACAGTTGCTTCGCGTCGTTGTTGAGCAAGGACCCGTATTTGTCGTATCGAACGGCCGCCACTTTGGCCATGCCGGTGTAGGTCTGACGCCCATACTGCTTGTCCAGATTCAGCTGCAGACTCGTGGTGTTGATGGTGTCACTGATCGGCGTCTCGGTCCGCGCGAAGTTCGAGTCGTGCACCCAGTTGTGAGAGGCGGTCAGCGTCAGGGGCTCGGCTTGTGCCCCGACTGCCGACAGGGCCGCGCCGGCCACTGCCATCCAGGTCTTCGTATGAAATTTGGAATGCGTCACACCAACCTCATTTTCGTTATCAGTAGGCATTGCGATCAAACACCATCAGGCGAATCGTGCGGATGATGATTTGCAGATCCAGGCCCAGTGACCAGTTCCGCAAATATTCCAGGTCGTATTCGACCCGCGCCTGCATCTTCTCGATGGTCTCCGTCTCGCCCCGGTAGCCATTGACCTGCGCCCACCCCGTGATACCTGGCCGTACCTTGTGACGGACCATGTAGGCCTTGATGAGACGCCGATACTCCTCATTGTGAGCCACGGCATGCGGGCGCGGCCCAACAATACTCATGCGCCCCTGCAGCACATTGATGAACTGCGGCAATTCATCCAGAGAGGTCTTGCGAATGAACGCGCCGAAGGGGGTGATGCGCGAGTCGCCGCGGGTCGCTTGCTTGACCACCGTCCCGTTGTCTTGCGAGCGCATGGAACGGAATTTGTAGACGATGATTTCTTCGCCATCCAATCCATTGCGACGCTGCTTGAAAATCACCGGGCCCGGAGAGCTCAATTTCACGCCGATGGCAATGCCCAGCAATATCGGCGAAATCAACACCAGGATGATGCTGGCCAGAATGATGTCGGATACCCGTTTGACCAGTTCGTTGGTTCCGGTAAACGGGGTTTCACAAATACCGACCACAGGCACGCCATTCATGTCCTGCAGGCGGCCTTGAATGATGCTGATGCCGAAAACATCTGGCACAAAATAAAGCGACGCCGTGGTGCCCTGCACCGCCTCCAGCAACTCGACGATCCGAGGTTGCGAGCCCAACGGCAAAGTGATGTACACCTCATGGATGCCCTGGGCATACACGTAGTTGGCGACATCACGCAAACCACCCAGACGCATGCTCACGGCTTCAGGCAGAACCCGGCTGTCAGTGCGGTCATCGAAGTAGCCGACGAACTCTGTACTTTGATCCGCGTTGCGCTGCAGGGCGCGCGCCACCTTTCCGCCCAAAGGCCCCGCCCCCACCACAATGGCCCGACGTCGGGCCCCGGGCTGCGACGTGCGGTACTTGATGATCGCCTTGCCAATCAGAACGGCCAACCATTGCGCCAGCGGCGTCACCACGGCCCAAGCCATCATGACATTGATGTCAAAGAACATCAGGCTATTGGTTGCGTAACCACACAGCCACAAGATGATCAACATCGCCAGCCACGACGAAACAATGTCCACGCCCGCTTCCAGCCGCGAGTCATGAAACCGGTTTCGCCCCGGAAACGTCAAGGCAAAAACGAGCAGGCACAAAGCCATCGAAGCGCGCAGAACCGGTTCGTCAAAATAAGCCATGCACGACAGCAGAGATGCCACAGTGATGGTCGGCTCCATGAAAGCCGCTACAAAGGACGTCACCGACTGCGGGGCATTGAAAAACGTCCGGTTGTAATTTCGATTATTGAACATGTAGGCCAGAGGCACCACGATTGGTGCCTCGGAAATCATTGAATTGTCAGATTGACCAAATCAGTCCGACACATGCGGCAAAAAGCCGCCATACGAATATAGCCGGCATCAGACTGAAGTTACTTCAATCATTGTGGACCAAAAAACATGACAGTTTCCCCCCTGTCACCCGTTGATTTAAGGGTTTCCGCGCAACTGTCTCGCAGCCCTACAATCCCGCCATGGCCATCAACCCCTTATCTTGGATCGCGCCTGCGGCGTTGGATCGACTGACCCTGTTGCTCAACCACATCGTGTCCAGCGAACCGGTTGCGCAGGGCAAATTGCGCCCGTATGCTGGCCGCGTCATTGACATCCGCTGGTCCAAAGAAGCATCCATCAAGCTCCCGAGCTATTTGGGCGCGGCGCTGGACTCGCTGATGCAACTGCCTCCAGACATCCGGTTTGCCGTCACCCCGGCCGGGCTGTTTGAACGGTTGGACACCCGGGACAGTCCTGATGTCGCCACGGGTGAGACGGCGACAGCCCATTTGACGATCACCGTTCAGCTCCTGCCTCCCATGTCGATGGCCGCCCGCCTGATGAAGGGAGAACGACCTGAAGTCAAGATCGAGGGGGACGCTGCGCTGGCGGAGGTCGCATCCTGGCTGATGAAAAATCTCCGCTGGGACGTCGAGGACGACGTCGCCCGCTGGATGGGAACCACCCCGGCACAAGCCCTGGCCTCTCTGACGAGCGGCATCAAACAAGCCTTAGAACGCTGGCGCCCGGCCTCTCGCGGCGACGGAAGCACCCGTTGACCCTCACCGCCCTCTCTAGCCTCAACGCCCCATCTTCATGCGCGCCCTGGTACGTCCCGTCTACATTGGCTTGATCGCCCTGCGTTATGGGCTGGATGGCCTGTTGCTTGACAGCCTTCGACGCCCCAAGCTGACTCTGCTGAGTCGCATCCTGGCAACCGGCCGCAAACTCGACGCGCCAAGAGGTGAGCGGCTGCGTGAGGCACTGGAAAAGCTTGGGCCGATCTTCGTCAAGTTTGGGCAGATGCTGTCGACACGCCGCGACCTGCTTCCCACAGACGTGGCCGACGAACTGGCCAGGTTGCAGGATCGCGTGCCCCCCTTCGCCAGCGACACCTCGATTCGGCTGGTTGAAAAGGCCCTGGGCAAATCCATTGATCAAGTGTTCCGCCAGTTCGATGCGGAGCCAGTAGCCAGTGCCTCGATCGCTCAGGTGCACTTTGCGGTCTTGCATGATGGGCGCGAAGTGGCTGTCAAAGTGCTTCGCCCCGGCATGTTGAACGTCATCGACGACGATCTGGCCCTGATGCGCACGCTGGCTGCCTGGGTCGAGCGCCTGTGGGCCGACGGCAAGCGGCTCAAACCCCGTGAGGTGGTCGCCGAGTTTGACAAGTACCTGCATGACGAACTTGACCTGGTTCGCGAAGCCGCCAATGCCGCGCAGTTGCGACGGAACATGGACGGCCTGAACCTGGTGCTGGTGCCCGAAATGATCTGGGACTATTGCACCCCCACCGTCATGGTGATGGAGCGCATGAAAGGCGTTCCGATCAGCCAGATGCAACGCCTGCGCGAGGCCGGGGTCGACATCAAGCGCCTGGCGCGCGATGGCGTCACGATCTTTTTCACCCAGGTGTTTCGCGACGGCTTTTTCCATGCCGACATGCACCCCGGCAACATCCAGGTCAGCCTGGATCCCGCCACTTTCGGCCGCTATATTGCGCTGGACTTCGGCATCATCGGCACCTTGACCGAAGTGGACAAGGATTACCTCGCCCAGAACTTCATTGCCTTCTTTCGGCGTGATTACAAGCGCGTGGCCGAGTTGCACATCGAAAGTGGCTGGGTGCCAGCCAGCACCCGAGTCGATGAGCTGGAAGGCGCCGTGCGAACGGTTTGCGAGCCCTATTTCGACCGCCCGCTGAAAGAAATTTCGCTCGGCCAGGTGTTGCTACGCCTGTTCCAGATTTCACGTCGCTTCAACGTCGAGATCCAGCCCCAACTGGTGCTGCTGCAAAAGACTTTGCTGAACGTGGAAGGGCTGGGGCGTCAGCTCGACCCCGAATTGGACCTCTGGAGCACAGCCAAACCGTTCCTCGAGCGTTGGATGCAAGAGCAGGTCGGCTGGCGTGGCCTGCTTGATCGCTTCAAACGGGAAGCCCCCCGCTATGCCAAGTTGTTGCCAGAGCTGCCCAGGCTCGTTCATCACAACTTAGAATCCGGCTCGCTCGACCTGCGGCGCGATCTCTATGCCATCCTGGCAGAACAGAAGCGAACCAATCGAATCCTGTCGGGTATTGCCTGGGTCGCCCTGGGCTTTTTCCTGGGGCTCATGGCCGCTCAATTGATGCTTCGTCTGCAAGCCGCAGGCGTGTTGTAACCCTGCGTTGTGTCTACAAGATGAACACCACACTGCTTGCGTTCGTGATCCTGTACCTGGTCGGCACCATGGGCATCGGCATCTATGCCGGTACGCGCATCAAAAGCACCACCGACTTCGCGGTGGCGGGGCGCAGCCTGCCCCTGGCGATGGTCATCACCACCACGTTTGCGACCTGGTTCGGCGCTGAAACCGTGATGGGCATTCCGGCCAAGTTCGTTCAAGGCGGCCTCAATGCCGTCATCGAAGACCCGTTCGGTGCCTCCATGTGTCTGGTGCTGGTGGGGGCCTTCTTTGCCTCGCGTCTGTACAAGATGAGCCTGCTGACGATCGGCGATTTTTACCGTCATCGCTTTGGCGAAGGGGTCGAGGTCTTTTGCTCGATTGCGATCATTCTGAGCTACCTGGGCTGGGTGGCAGCGCAGGTATCGGCACTGGGCCTGGTGTTCTCGGTGCTGTCAGGCGGCGCCATCACGGCCAAGGCGGGCATGATCCTGGGGACCACGCTGGTGCTGATCTACGTCTTGATTGGTGGGATGCTGGCCGTGGCCTGGACCGACTTCATCCAGATGGTCGTGTTGATTGTGGGCTTGTCCCTGATCGCGATCATGGCGGGCGAACAGGCTGGCGGCGCCCAGCATGTGCTGAACATGGCCAAGGAAAACAACTGGTTCCAGATTTTGCCGGCCGAGCACTCGCTGCAAACCTGGCTGGGCTTCGTGGGTACCGCCATCACCATGATGCTGGGCTCGATTCCTCAGCAGGACGTGTTCCAGCGTGTGATGTCGGCCAAAGACAGCCGCACCGCTCGCAATGGCGCCATGATCGGCGGCTTCAGCTACCTGGCGTTCGCCTTTGTGCCAATGTTCATCGTGGCCTCGGCTTTGATCATCATGCCGGATCAAACCAAGGACTTGCTGAGCAATGACCCGCAAAAGGTTCTGCCCACCCTGATCCTGACCAAGATGCCGTTGGTGGCCCAGATTTTCTTCTTCGGCGCCCTGGTGTCGGCCATCAAATCGACGTCGTCGGCCACCCTGTTGGCGCCATCGACGAGCTTTGTCGAAAACATCCTGAAGAACCTCAAACCTGGCATGTCGGATCGGCAGGTGCTGCTGTCGCTGCGGATCACGATCCTGGTTTTCACGGCGTTGGTCCTGACCTATGCGATCAGCATGCAGGGCACGGCCATCTATGACATGGTGTCGTCAGCTTATCAGGTGACCCTGGTGGGGGCGTTCGTGCCCTTGACCTTCGGCCTGTACTGGAAACGCGCCACCACCCAAGGCGCCATTCTGTCGATCGTGGCGGGCATCGGCACCTGGATCCCCTTCGTCGTGAATTCTGTTTGGGGTGACGGCCACTACAACGAAGTCATTCCCGGTCAGCTCGCCGGCCTGCTGGCGGCCTTGGCAGGCATGTGGCTTGGCTCGCTGCTGCCCCAATTGATTCGCGACCACCGCACCGAACTGGCGCATCTGGCGTGATCTTCGTCACGTGGCCTGGCCCCTGGATCGCGGGGCGAGGCCACGGGGCTCTTGAAATCCCCGCAGGGCGCCCCCATTAAAATGGCGTCTTTGTTGGAAAACCCGAGGGGTTACCATGCCGATTTACGCTTACCGCTGTGATGCCTGCGGCCACACCAAAGATGTGCTGCAGAAAATGTCCGATCCTGTTTTGACCACCTGCCCTGCTTGTGGCGCCGAAGCCTTTGCCAAGCAACTGACCGCTGCAGGATTTCAGCTCAAGGGCTCGGGCTGGTACGCCACCGACTTCCGCAGCGGATCAGGGGGCACCAGTGCCGCGTCGACTGGCCCGGCGGCATCCACCGCAACGGCGTCTGACTCGTCCTCCTCTGGCGGAGACAGCGGCGCGTCACCTTGCGGCTCTTCTTGCGCTTGCCACTGACCCCCGAACCAGGCCCGCTTCGTGAAAAAATACATTCTCACCGGACTGCTGGTCTGGCTCCCTCTGGCGATCACCATCTGGGTGCTCAAGAACGTCGTCGGCACCCTCGATGGCGTTTTTGCGTGGTTGATGGCGGCAGCGCAGGCTGTGCTGCCCCTCAGCCTGCATCCCTTTTTGCACGATCTGCAGCAAATCCCAGGTCTGAGCGTCATCATCTTGGTGACCGCCCTTTGGCTGACCGGCATCGCCGTCACCAACATGGCTGGCCAATGGTTGCTGAACCAGTCGAACCGGCTGCTGTCAAACATCCCCATCGTCAAGAGCATCTACACCTCGGTCAAACAGGTGTCAGACACCCTCTTTTCAAGCAGCGGACAAGCGTTTCGTGAAGCCGTGCTGGTCCAGTATCCCCGTCAAGGGGCCTGGACCATCGCCTTCGTGACCGGCAAACCAGGCGGCGAGGTGGCCGACCACCTGCAGTCTGAGCACCTCACGCTGTATGTACCCACCACGCCCAACCCCACCTCGGGATTCATGCTGATCGTGCCCAAAGCCGACGTGCAACCACTGGCCATGACGGTAGACGAAGCCCTGAAATACATCATCTCGATGGGGGTGGTGGCCCCGCCACCGCATGCGCCGAAAGCCGGCACCCAACCCAAGGTGGCGACTTCATCCTGAAATGACGTAAAAAACTCCGATTCCTGAGGGACAATCGAGGGTTCTGAGGCGCCCAGGCGCGCCTCGCACAAGATCATCCGGAGAACAACGATGCGTACCACTTATTGCGGACTGGTCAGCGAAGCGCTGATGGGCCAGACCGTCACCCTGATGGGCTGGGCCCACCGTCGTCGCGACCACGGCGGCGTGATCTTCATCGACCTGCGTGACCGCGAAGGCCTGGTTCAGGTTGTGTTCGACCCTGACCGCGCCGACTCCTTCAAGATCGCCGAGGACGTGCGCAACGAGTTCTGCCTGAAAGTGACCGGTGTGGTGCGCGCACGCCCCGCTGGCACGGAAAACGCTGGCCTGACCAGCGGCAAGATCGAAGTGCTGGGGCACACGCTCGAAGTGTTGAACGCTTCGGTGACCCCTCCGTTCCAGATCGACGACGAGAACCTGTCGGAAACCACTCGTCTGACCCACCGCGTGCTGGACCTGCGTCGTCCGTACATGCAGAAGAACCTCATGTTGCGCTACCGCGTGGCGATGGAGTGCCGCAAGTACCTCGACGAGCACGGCTTTGTCGACATCGAAACCCCGATGCTGACCAAATCTACGCCCGAAGGCGCCCGCGACTACCTGGTGCCCTCGCGCGTGCATGATGGCCAGTTCTTCGCCCTGCCCCAATCGCCCCAGTTGTTCAAGCAGTTGCTGATGGTGGCCGGCTACGATCGTTATTACCAGATCACCAAGTGCTTCCGCGACGAAGACTTGCGCGCTGACCGTCAGCCCGAATTCACCCAGATCGATATTGAAACGAGCTTCCTGACCGAACAGGAAATCCGTGACATGTTCGAAGGCATGATCCGCCACGTCTTCAAGAAGGCGCTGGATGTGGACCTGGGTGCCTACCCCGTCATGCAATACGCTGACGCGATGCATCTGTATGGTTCGGACAAGCCTGACCTGCGCGTCAAGCTGCAGTTCACCGAACTGACCGACGTGATGGCTGATGTGGACTTCAAGGTGTTCTCCACCCCTGCCACCACCAAGGGTGGCCGCGTGGTCGCCTTGTGCGTGCCCGGTGGGGCTGAAATGTCTCGCGGCGAAATCGACGCCTACACTGAGTTCGTGAAGATCTACGGTGCCAAGGGCCTGGCCTGGATCAAGGTCAACGAAGTGGCCAAGGGCCGCGATGGCCTGCAATCGCCCATCGTGAAGAACCTGCACGACGCCGCCATTGCTGAAATCCTGAAGCGCACTGGCGCCAAGGACGGCGACCTGATTTTCTTCGGTGCCGACAAGGCCAAGGTCGTCAACGACGCCATCGGCGCCCTGCGCCTGAAGGTGGGTCACTCTGACTTCGGCAAGAAGGCCGGCCTGTTCGAAGACCGCTGGGCCCCGCTGTGGGTTGTGGACTTCCCCATGTTCGAACACGACGACGAAGAAGACCGTTGGAACGCCGTGCACCACCCCTTCACTGCACCGAAGGATGGTCACGAAGACTACATGGACACCGATCCTGGCCAGTGCATCGCCAAGGCCTATGACATGGTCCTCAATGGCTGGGAACTGGGTGGCGGCTCGATCCGTATCCACCGTGCAGAAGTGCAGTCCAAGGTGTTCAGTGCGTTGAACATCAGCGACGAGGACGCCAAAGTCAAGTTCGGCTTCCTGCTCGATGCCCTGCAATATGGTGCCCCGCCTCACGGTGGCCTCGCTTTCGGTCTGGATCGCCTGGTCACCTTGATGACCAAGGCCGAATCGATCCGCGACGTGATTGCCTTCCCCAAGACGCAACGTGCCCAATGTCTGCTGACCGGTGCCCCGTCGAACGTCGACGAGAAGCAACTGCGCGAGCTGCATATCCGTTTGCGCAATGCGCAGGCCGCAGCCCCTGCTGGCAACTGATCTCGATCGCCCCACGCCAGACACACAGGCCGCCCGCAAGGTGGCCTGTTTTTCTTCAAGACCATGTCCAGCCCGAGCTTCAAGATTCCGCAATCCGTACTGGTGGTGATTCACTCACCACAGCTGGACGTTTTGCTGATCGAGCGCGCCAAGCAGCCTGACTTTTGGCAAAGCGTGACGGGCTCCAAAGATGCGCTGGACGAGTCCTGGCGAACCACGGCCATCCGCGAGGTGGCCGAGGAAACGGGCATCGAGGTCGGCAGCCCGGAGGTTCCTCAGGCTCACCTGGTCGATTGGAACATCGAGAACCACTACGAGATTTATCCGGTCTGGCGCCATCGCTACGCGCCTGGCATCACTCACAATCTGGAGCATGTGTTCGGGCTGATGGTCCCCAGAGACATCCCGATCACGTTGGCCCCCAGAGAGCACACCCAGCACCTGTGGCTGCCATGGCAAGAAGCCGCGGATAAGTGTTTCTCGCCCTCCAACGCTGAGGCCATTTTGCAACTGCCCCGCTTCATCGGGAAAGCCCGTGGCGGCTAGACGCTGACAGGGGTCATGGGTTCGCGCTATCGTTAGACCATTGTGCTGAATCCACTGCAATCATCCCTGCTGCCGCCGTCCACCTTGGGGTCTCCGTACCTGCGTGTGGCCACCTACAACATCCACAAAGGGGTGATGGGGATGGGGCCGACCAAACGGCTGGAAATCCACAACCTCGGCTTGGCGGTGGAAGCCTTCGATGCCGACATCGTGTGCCTGCAAGAGGTTCGGCGTTTTCACCATCGTGAAGCGCGCCACTTTTCGCGCACGGACTACGGACACCGCAGCTGGCCGCACCTGGCCCAGGCCGACTACCTGGCCCCGGAAGGCTATGAGGTCGCCTATCGCACCAATGCCGTCACCCGCCACGGTGAACATGGCAATGCCCTGCTGGCCCGTTGGCCCATTGGCGAGATTTACCACCACGATGTTTCAGACCATCGGTTCGAGCAACGCGGCTTGCTGCACACCACAGTGCAATGGCGACAAATTCAGATCCATGTGGTGGTGGTGCATCTGGGTCTGTTCCACCAAAGCCGGGTCAGACAAAGTGAACGCGTGGCTGAGTTGGCCCTGCGTGATATTCCTGCCGACGCCCCCGTCATCGTGGCGGGCGACTTCAATGACTGGAATGAAAAACTGGATCACATTCTGGTGGATGCGGGATTGAGCCGCGCTTGCCGCCCCGATGGCACCCGCATGCCGACGTTTCCATCGATGATCCCGGTGTTGACTCTGGATCGCATCTACACCCGACGCCTGACTTGTCAGAACATGATGGTGCCGCGTGGCGAAGCCTGGGCCAGGATGTCTGACCACCTGCCCTTGGTGGTCGAACTGGAGCTGCAAGCCTGATGGCGACAGTGCCGCCCCAATGGGAGGAAGACGAGCAAACCTGGCTGGGCCTGGCCTGGTATGCGCAGCGCAAACCGGTGTTCACCGGCGGAAACCGTCTCACCTTGCTCAGAGCCGGCAAGCAGCTTTTTCCGGCCATGCGCGAGCACATTGAGCGTGCCCAGCACAGTGTGTGGATTGCGATGTATCTGATTTCACCTTTCGGGCAAAGCAGCACCGTGTTGCAGGCTCTGCAGCAGGCGGCCCGCCGGGGAGTCAAGGTGCACCTAGTGGCCGACGGGGTGGGCTCGCACGATGCACCGAGCAGCATGTGGGAGCAGCTCAGAGCGGCGGGCGTGGATGTCGTGATCTTCCGGCCTTTCCACCGCCTGTGGGGCATGTTCAAGACCAGCGAATGGCGCCGCATGCATTTCAAGCTGTGCGTGGTGGATGAAGAGGTGGCATTCATTGGCGGCATCAACCTCATCGACGATCGCTACGACCTGCACCACGGGTGGTCAGACGACATTCGCCTGGACTATGCCGTACAAGCAAAGGGGCCGATCGGCACGCCGGTATTGCACGCCATCCGAGCGATGTGGACGCGTGGTCAGTTTGGCAAAGACTGGCGCGACGAATTGTGGCCGTGGATGCAGGGCGCACATCGGATGCGACGTCTACGGGGATTATGGCAACAGGCCCGTATGCGCCTGACGCCATCTGAACAGGCTCCATTCGCCAAAGCGGCGAGCAATCCGCACCCGACTCGATGCGCCTTTGTGCTGCGAGACAACCTGAGACAACGCCGTACGATCGAACGTGCAGCGATTCAGGCCATCAAGCAAGCAAAGCGAGAAATCGACATCGTCACGCCCTATTTTTATCCGGCGCGGCAATTGCGCTTGGCCCTTCGGCATGCGGCGGCACGCGGTGTGCGGGTGCGCCTGCTCTTGCAAGGCAGAGTCGATATGCCCATCGCCGGCATCGCCGCGCGCGTGCTCTACGACGAATTGATCCGGCACGGCATTCAGATCTATGAATACCAGGCGGCTTTTTTGCACGCCAAGGTGATGCGAGTGGATGACGACTGGGCCACCGTCGGTTCGTCGAACCTGGATCCCTTGTCGCTGGTGCTCAATGCCGAGGCCAATCTCATCATTCGAGACAAGGCCTTCACACGGGTTCTGATTCACGCCTTGGAGGATGACTTCGGGGCCAGCAAAGCCGTCGAGGCCAACTCACTGGACCGAAACTGGGCCGATCGGCTGGGCCACTGGCTCTTTCGCATGGCCGCCAAGCTTTACTTGCGCTTGGCTGGCATCAGCGGTCGATACTGAACCCCACTCATTCGAGGCGCCAACACTCACCATACCGCGGCGGCGCGGGCCATTCACTGGCCGCGACTGGCGGGCTCGGGTGTCGCTGCCCCCATTGCCGGGCCAGCATCCAACCGCCATGGCCCACCACCAGCACCAGATCCGAAGAGGCGTCATGAGCGGGGCACCATGTCCTCGCGCGTCTCAGGACTTCAGTCAAGGATTCGCCACGCCCAGGGTGAAAACCGGCAAAGTCCTTCACCCAGGCATCAATCAGACCGGGATCGATCTGATCCCAGCGAAGGCCGTCCCATGCCCCGAACGAGGCCTCGTTCAGCAAAGGATCAACCACATGCCGCCAGCCCCAACGAGCCAGGCATCGGCCCACCTCTCGGCTGCGCCCAAGGGCCGATGTGTAGATCACACGCGGCCAGCGATGGCGTCGTGCTTGCGAGCGAATCCGGTGTGCCAGGCGTTTGACCTTGCGACGATCGACCGGCAACTCGGATTGACCAATGCATCGGCCCGCCGCCCCCATCGGGCGCGGATGACGCCAGACATGAATCACCAGCGCACCCATGTGACCGGATGAACCACAGCGAGCCAGCCTAACAAGGCCGCCACTTCGGCTAACTGCTGGCTGGCCCCCAGTGTGTCGCCGGTGAAGCCCCCCAGCCGATGGGTAAACCAGCGGAAGCAGAAGGCAGTACTCAATCCGGCACCGAAACTGGACCACATCAGGCAACGCAACAAGGTGGGCACAGGCCAACCGATCCAAGCCAGCAGCGCCATCAACAGCCCTGCGACGCAAGCGGTCATCAAAGCTGCCGCAGCGAGTTGCCCGGCCCCTACGCGCATGGCCAGGGGCTTGGCCTTGGCGTGATCAGGATCCCCTCCATAAGGCATGACTGCCGTCAGCAACACGGGTGCCAAGCGTGAAACCGAATGGGCCCACACCACGGCCATCAAGGTCCACCCCAACAACACTTGATGAACATGGCTCGTCTCGGCTTCGCTCATTTCAGTGAGCAAGGGCGCCAGGATCGAGGTCAAGACGATGGCTTTCAACATGAGAATCAAAATCAGACCCAGGCCGCCATAGGAGCCGAGTCTCGAATCCTTCATGATCTCCAGTGCACGGGCTTTGCTCACGGTGCCGCCGAGCCCGTCGCACGTATCGGCCCAGCCGTCTTCATGAAAGCCTCCGGTCATCCAGACGGTGGCCGCGATGCTCAGCAGCACCGCCACAGCGGGTGGCCAGAACAAGCTGCTGCAGGCCAGCACGCACGCCCCCCACAGCCCCACCAAGGCGCCCACGATGGGAAAGTAGCGGACACAGCGGTGCAGCCAATCTGGCTCGAATCCGACCCACGCGGGTACCGGCACGCGTGTGAAAAACTGCTGCGCCGTGAAGAATAGCCGCAACTCGTAGAGGACGCCTCGGATGATTCGTTTCATGTGGCCTGACTGACGCCAGCACTTTCAAAACTGGCCATGTCTCGCAATATCGCACAGGCCGACTCAAGCAGCGGCCAAGCCAGGGCAGCCCCCGACCCCTCGCCGAGTCGCAAGCCCAGTTGAAGCAAAGGCTTGGCTTGCAGATGTGCCAGCATGCGGGCATGACCACTTTCGTCGGACTGATGGGCAAAGACACAGCGCTGCCGCACCGCGGGCTGCATGGCGCAGGCCACCAGCGCGGCGCTGCTGGAAATGAACCCATCAATCACCAGCAGGCGATCTTGAGCTGCCGCTTCGATCATGGCGCCACACATCATCGCGATCTCAAAGCCCCCCAATGCGGCCAGGGCGTGCAACGGCGATGGCGTGTCCACATTGCGTGCCAAGGCCTGCTCCAGCACAGCGAGTTTGCGCTGCAACCCAGCTTCGTCCAGCCCGGTGCCCCGGCCCACGCAAAGATGCAAGGGGGTATCGGTCAGACGAGACATCAGCAAGGCGGCGCTGGAGGTATTGCCAATGCCCATCTCACCAAACAAGACCGCATTCCCAGGCAAACTGCGGATCACTTCGGCGCCAGCCTGCAAGGCCGCTTCGCACTGTGCGACGGTCATGGCTGGCCCTTGCGAGACGTCTTCCGTGCCGTAGGCAATCTTGTTTGCGACCAAACCAGGGCGAGGCGCGATGTCTTTGGCCACTCCGGCATCGACCACGGTCAAGGCCACGCCATGCTGCCTGGCCAGCACGCTCACCGCGGCCCCTCCGGCCAGAAAGTTCTCGACCATCTGCCACGTCACATCGCTCGGATACGCCGAGACCCCCTTGGCGGCGACACCGTGATCGGCCGCAAACACCACCATCTGCGGCTGATGCAGACGTGGCTGCTCGGAACCCAGGATGAGGCCGATCTGCAAAGCCAGTTGCTCGAGTTGCCCGAGGGCGCCTAGCGGCTTGGTCTTGTGATCCAGCACATGCTGCAGTCTTTGGGCAAGGACCTGCCGATCATGGGGCACGACATGAGGAAGATTCAGCGAAGTAGCCATTGCGACAAAAAGTCCTTTTCAAAGTGGGTGTCGATGAAATCTGCCAAACCGTCGAAGACCTGATCCCAGGTAGGGCAATCAGATCCAAGCCAAGCCCGCAAGATTTCAGAAGATTCGAACAGGCCGTGGGCGTACAAGCCCATCACCTGGCCTCGCGACCAACCCAAGGGTTGGCCGTCATCACGCAACAAGGCGTGAACGCTTGCCCCGGACGACCGCATTTCTGTCCGGCCTTGGTGAATTTCGTACCCCGACCAGTTGATGGATTGCCAGTGTGACCAGGCACTCGGCAGTCGATCCGCAAAGCGCATTCGGGCTGGCCTCACCACCTTGACAGGATCAAACACCGTGTGCATGGGCAACAAACCCAATCCGGCTTGGGCCACCAAGCCACCGTCCACGCCGTGTGGATCGTCCAGCGACTGGCCGAGCATCTGCAGCCCGCCACATATACCCAGAACGGGGCGTCCGCTCAGGGCGTGCGCCCGGATCGGCTCATCCAGGCCCTGTTGCCGCAACCAGATCAGATCCGACTGGGTTCGCTTCGAGCCCGGCAAGATGATCCAGTCGACCGCCAGGAGTTCCTGCGGATGTCGCGCCCAGATGAGATCCACGTTGGGCAGATGACGCAGGGACTCGAACTCATCCAGATTGCTGATCTGTGGATAGGCGATCACCGCGATCTTGGTGCTCACGCCAGTCGAATGGCTCCGAGTGGGCGTCCATCGCCCGCCATCCAGCCCGTCCTCATCGGCCAGACCGTGGTCACGCCAATAGGGCAACACCGCCACCGTAGGAACGCCGGTCAAGGCCTGCAACTGCTCAGGCCCTGGAGACAACAAAGTGGCATCCCCGCGAAAACGATTGAGGACAAAGCCCCGTATCAACGCACGTTCGTTGGAGGGCAGCAATTGATGGGTGCCGTACAGATGCGCAAACGCGCCGCCACGATCGATGTCTGTCACCACAAGACACTGCGCATTCACCTCCAGTGCCGTGCGCATGTTGACGTAATCGCTTTGATGCAGATTGATCTCGGCTGGCGAGCCGGCCCCCTCGATCACAACCAGATCGTTCTGAGCCATCAGCTCATGCAAGGCCTGACGGGCGTGCGGCCAGAGCAGTTCGCTGCGCTCACGCCAGGGCATGGTGCTGTAGATGCGGTGGACCTCCCCGCATACCACGACCTGGCTGCCCGTGTCACTCTCCGGCTTGAGCAGGATCGGGTTCATGCGAACGTCAGGCTGCGCATGAGCGGCCAATGCCTGAAAGTACTGCGCTGAACCGATCTCGCCCCAGCCCCCATCTGGCCGAGCGACGACACGCGCGTTGTTGCTCATGTTCTGCGCCTTGAAGGGCGCCACCCGCAAGCCTTGCCGAGCCGCCCAGCGACACACGGCCGTGGCCAACCAGCTTTTGCCGGCACCACTGGTTGTGCCAAGCACCATCACGGCTCGCGCGCGCATCCTGACGACTCAATCCTCGATGCCGCGCTGCGCGGGGATCCCAGCCTCATAGGCGTGCTTGATCTTGCGCATCTCGGTCACGGTATCGGCCAGCTCGATCAGCTCAGGGGGGCAATCTCGTCCAGTCAGAACGACATGCACGTCCTTGGGCCGATCCTTAAGCACTTGAAGCACCTCGGCCAGAGGCACCCAGCCATAGATCAATGGATAGGTGATCTCGTCCAAAACCACCAGAAAGTACTGCCCGCTTTGAATGGCCTGTGCAGCCTGATGCCAGCCCTGCCGAGCCAATTCAGCGGAGCGCTCCAGGTCCTTGCTCTTCCAGCTGAAGCCATCACCCAAGCCTTCAATGGGTACACCCAAAGCTTCGAACGTGCGATGCTCACCAAACCTCGCGCTCGGGACCTTCATGAATTGAAAGATCTTCACGGCTTTGCCTCGACCATGTGCACGCATGGCCAGACCAAAGGCAGCGGTGCTCTTGCCCTTGCCATCCCCGGTATGGATGATGAGCAACCCTCGCCGCTCCGCCTTTTCTTGCTGCTGGGGTGCCTCGGTAGGCGGTGTCTGAATGTCCATGTGGGATGTCTCCTCTTGGTTGAATGCGACAGATCAGTAGCGGGGCAAAACCACCCAGCGACTGGCGACCTGCTTGATTTCAATGGCGTGGTCAAACACGGATTCGATGGCGCGATGCACCTCGTTGTCATCGGAGGCGCCCTGAGCCAGCACTTGCCCTCCTTGCATCACAAGCAATTGATCTGCGTGCAGCGCCAACGGCAGCTCGTGCAGCACGCTGATGACCGCACAGCCTCGTGCCGTCTCTCGTTGAATAACCTGCGCCAGCAAACGTTGGTGCGGGGCATCCAGATGGGCCACCGGCTCATCCAGCAGCAGCACGTCCGCCTGCACGGCCAAGGTACGAGCCAGGCTCACCCGCTGTCGCTCGCCGCCGGACAGCGAACCGAGCGTGCGGTCCGCCTTGTCCAACATATCGGTGTCCTCCAGGGCCTGCTCAATCGCCTCCAGATCTGACCTCGAGGCTGAGGCCAACCCCAGTGCGCCTTGATAAGGCATGCGCCCCAAAGCCACCGCATCGCGTACACGCATCGAGTCGTCCCCGTCATGGTGTTGCCCCATCCATGCCAACACACGAGCACGAGGTCTGGCTGACCAGGACCGCAACCCCCGGTCCTTCAATTGAACTTCACCGCCCTCGACCGGTAGCAGCCCGGCTAGGCAGCGCAACAGGGTCGACTTGCCCGCGCCGTTGGGGCCGACCACAGCCAACCATGAGCCAGACCTGGCTTGCATCGAAACACCTCGCAGGATCGACACGCCGCCACGCACAGCGGTGATGCGATCAGCTTGCAACAAGACGGTATCGGGCCCAGTCATTGACGCTCCTGCTGGTAGAGCTGCAACAGCAAATAAGCCCCACCCAATACCGCCGTGAGAACCCCTACAGGCAGCTCTTGCGGAGCCAGCAACCAACGCGCCATCACATCCCCTGCGAGCAACAAAAGCCCGCCCACCCAGCTCGACAGGAGCAAGAGGCTGCGATGTCTGGACAAACTCCAAGGCCGCACCAGGTGCGGCGCCACCAATCCCACAAATGCCACCAGGCCAGCCTGCGCAACGGCTGCTCCACAGGCCAGGGCCAACACGGTCACCAATGTGGCCCGGGCCGCCCCCAGAGACACACCCAAACTGCGTGCGACGTCCTCCCCCAGGGACAAGGCGTCCAGCACACGCGACAACAAAATCCCCACAGGCAGGGCCACGACCAGGGTCAGCGCCAGGACCAGGCACGAGGACCAACTCAGCAAACCCGTGTTGCCCAACATGAAGGCCTGCATGGTTCGCCAGGTCTCGGCTGAGCGCACCATCAACAACTGCGTCACCGCGCCAGAGACCACACTCACGACCACCCCGCACAGCAAGAGTCGAATGGTTTGAGTTGCTCCGCGGGCCAATACCAACGTCGCCCACACCCCCGCCAATGCGCCAACAAAGGCCACCCCTGTCAGCCCCCACGACGCCCACCAGGCTGAGGCGTCTCCCAAACTGCCAGTGGCCAAGGCCAGCGCAATGAACAGCGCGGCCCCAGATGACGTTCCCAGCAAGTAAGGTTCTGCCAAGGGATTACGGAACAAACCTTGCGCGACGGCGCCAGACAAACCCAGCAAGCAGCCGACCAGAAAGGAGGCCAAGGTTCGCGGCGCGCGGATCTCCCAAAGCACGGTACGAGCGGCCGCCTCGGTATGTTGACCGAAGGCCCATTCCCAGCCGGTGCTGCCGACGCATAACCCCGTTACCGCCAACAAGGCAGTCAGCCCCAACAGAACGACCATCAACCATGGCAAACGCAGATTCATCGCCCGTTGTCCAATCTCTGCGCGTGGGCCTGCAGGCAACGCAGTAACACACCTGCCGCCTGCCCAAGCCGAGGCCCCGGGCGCGCCATCAAATCGTAATCAGGCGCCGGCAAAGCACAGATGTCACCGTGCTGGACGGCTCTCAATCGTCCCCACCCGGGACGTCGTGCCAAACCCGCTGCATCGGCCTGCGGCAAGATGATCAGATCTGGGTCGGCTCTCACCACGTATTCCGGATTGATCTTCGGAAATGGCCCCATGCTCGCCGGGACGATGTTGCGTCCAGACAGACGTGTCCAGATCTGCCCAATGAAGGAAGACTCTCCCGCCGCATAAGGTGTGGTGGCAACCTCGAAATAAAGCCGAGTCCCTTTTGCACCAGGTGGCACTTGGGCTGCGGCCGTCTGCATTTGTCGTTGGATCTCGGACCAGGCCTGTACAGCTTGCGCTGGCTTCCCCAAAAGCAAACCCACGCCTTTCAAGATCCGCGGAACATCATCGAGGGATTGGGCCTCGAACTCAGCCACATTCAAATGCAGGCCACGCAATCGATCTGCCAACCTCGATGACGGCGAGGCCAACACCAGATCCGGTCGAAGCGCAACAATGGCCTCGACATTGGCATCATCGAGCCCACCCACCCGCGGCAATCCTTGAACCGATGCGGGCCAGTTGGACCAACGATCAATCCCCACCAAGCGATCACACGCCCCCAAAACACAGACCGTTTCAGTCAACGAGGGCAGCAGCGACACGACCCGTTTCGGCGCGGAATGAAGCTGTAGGACATACCCCTGATCATCTCGAGCCGAAAACGGCTCCGCAGCCTGAGCCGCCAGAGTGGAACCCAACAGCATGGCCCACAGCCATGCACGCCACCAACGCTGGACGCCATTCACCACCGTTGCACCTCTTGTGTCCAAGGCTGACCGGCAGCCATCAAGGTCACACGTTGACATCGTTGGGCAACATCCTGATTCAAGCGCCCGAGTTCGTCCACAAAGTCGCGCACCTCTGGGCCCATGGGGATCACGCCCCAGCCGATTTCATTGCTGATGCACACGACTGGCCCGGCACAAGCGCCCAAGGCCTCCAGAAAATCGAAGCGGGCGCTTTGCCACGCAGCCGCATCTGGGGGCCCATCGGATGGCATCAACCAATTGGTGACCCACAGCGTCAGACAGTCCACGAGAACCAGACGATGCGGGGCCGATGTCGACCGAATCATGGCCCCCAAATCCCTGGGCGCCTCGGTCGCTGAGAAACACTCGGGACGATCGCGACGATGCCGATCGATGCGAGCCTGCATCTCACGATCCCCAGGTAACGCAGTGGCCACGACGCACACCTCACGAGAGGCCGCTTCAGACAACCACTTCATGCCCAGACGCTCCGCAAACCGCGACTTCCCGCTTCGCTGACCGCCCAGGATGAAGTGATGCATCGCACGCTCTCTCAGAAGGCTCGACTGACCGTCAACTTCAGCGAACGCCCTGGCTCAGGATAGAGGTATCCAGTGGTACAGGAGTAAGCATAGTTGTAGGTCTTCTGATCTGCCAGATTGGCAGCCGAAGCCACCACCGTCCAGACCTTGTCCGACCAACGATAGGTTGTATCAATCGGGCGATACGAAGGGATCCGCTTGGCGCAGGTGTTGTCGTTGTCGTCCCCAAAGCGGCTTGGTGCCACGTATTGCATGCCCACCGATACCGACTGCTGGTCATCAACGTTGTACGCTGCCCGAATCGTTGCCGTGTATGGGGCGACCAGGACGGGTTCCTTGCCCGCATTGGGACCGGACGTGTAGCGTGCCTTCAGATGCTGCCAGGTGCCGCTCAACTCCAGTCGATCTGACAACTTGCTGCGCGCTTCGAGCTCGATGCCTTGCCGGCGAGTCGGATCGAGGTTGGCGTTGACGTAATTGATCGGGTCGAAGCCGATCTCGTCTACGGTCCTTTGCTTGAACCAGCGCAGGGTGGCACTCTGTCCGGCTTGAGACCACTTCACACCCGCCTCGGTATCGCGGTTGCGCTGAGGCCGCAATGCGCTTTGGGCCGTCGTCAGACGGTTTTCATCGATGTTCGGCAAGCGATACGAAGAAGCCGTACGCACGTAGCCATCCAGGCCCGTGATCAGCGTCTGGCTCACGCTCAGCTCATGCGCTTTCAAGCCATCAGGACGGCTGTAGCTCACAGGCGAATCCCATCCAGCGCCAGGATAGTTGTCCTGCTTTTCAACGTGCTCATGGCGTGCCCCGAACACCACTCGAGTCCGAGTAGGCAGCGACCAATCTGACTGGAAAAACTCCGCGTGGTTGTTCTGTGTGCCCTCTTCGGTCCCATTGGCCACGTTGCGGCTGTACTGCCAGGACTGCAGATCGAGCCCAAAGATCGTGCGTGTGCTGAAACCGCCCACTGCGCCGTCGTAGGTGACATGAGGGCTCAACTGGGTTTGACGGCTCTTGCTTGTCGTCACGGGCGAGGGCGAGAACTGATACTGCGAGCGCCGATCCCGGGTTCCCAGATCCAGATCCCAAGCCCAATCGCCACGCTCGAATCCGACGTTGCCGATGTAGCGCGTTTCGTAGGTATGAGCCCAGTCGTTCGGCGAAGAGGTTTGCTTGCGATTGGCCGCGTACTGGTCAAACGTCAGCGCACCAGGCATGCGGGCATCTTGATCCTCTTGCTGAATGCGTGCCCGCGCGTGCAGTCCGCTTTGCGCCCACTGCACGCCCACGCTGCCGACGTCTTGAGCATAAGCACTGTTGTCACGATAGCCGCCGTTGCGCAGGCGTTTGATCGAGGCGTCCAGCCCCCATGCACCCAGCCCCCAATTAGCATCGGCCCCCACCTCACGCCCGTTGAAACTGGAGATGTCGCCATAGACGTGCCCTTGGGTGCCTGAGTCGACCTGATCCTTGAGGATCACGTTGATCACCCCCGCGCTGGCGCCTTCGCCCCACAGCACACTGCTGCCACCACGCAGCACCTCAATGCGCTCGATCTGATTCAGGGGGATGGCCGACAGACGCGCTGCGACATCCTCGTTCTCGCTGATGCGAACGCCATTGACGAGAACCACCATATTGCTTTGTGCTGTCGAGCCATAGCCGCGCAGATCCAAAGCACGTTCATGCCCCCCCCACAGGTCAGTTCGAGACGGCACGCCAGCCAGTCGCGAAATGGCCTCATTGGCATCGGCGACGCCCGAGCGCACTATCTGATCTGCCGTGATCACGGTGGCACCGACTGGTGCGGTTTGCCACGAAGAAGGATTGCGTGTGGCCGTGACCACAATGGGCTCAAGGGATTCTTCTTGAGCAGCTTGGGCCGAAACGCCTAGAAATGAGGCCAATGCAGCAGCGACACCCAGTGCCACCGACGAGTGTTGAACCGGTGCCGTACGCACCGAAGAAAGGAAAGACATGATGAAAGTACAGGACGAATGCCCGGGCCAGCGTCCCCGCAAGCCTCAAGCGACATGACGCGTGTGCTCAGCAGTGCCGAGCACAAACATCCCCTGTTGGCCGGTATCCGGGCTAGGCGGTTCGACCCATGAAACCTTCCCAGGATTTTTCGATCCCAGTGGTTGTGCACATGAGCGAAGCTGGCATGGTTGGATCCCTATGCCTGCTTGACCGCCGACCGTTGCGGGGGCAGCGCAGTTTTCACCTGCTTCCCGTTTAACTGCGCCAGGGAACCCTGGCGCGAGCACCAACAAAGCCATTGTAAGGCCGTGCCCTTGGCGCGGAATACAATTCCCTTTCCGATGCCGGAGTACCCGCCACCCCGAGGGTGAACACCCATGTCCCGAATTGATGAACTGACCGAGCGTGTCGAACGCCTGCTGCTTCGCCACGAAGAGCTGCGTCGGACGAATGCGCTCCTGCAACAACAACTGACTGCCACCGTTCAAGAGCGAGACTCTTTGAGAACGCGGCTGGCGGCTGCCCGCGCTCGCATCGATGCGCTGATTGACAAACTGCCCCAGCCTGCGGGCGAATTGACCGCACAAGGTGATGCCACCGATGAAGCAAATTGAAGTCTCGATCATGGGGCAGAGCTATCTGCTGGGCTGCCCCGAGGGCGGAGAAGTTCGCCTGCGTGAAGCCGTGTCCCAGGTCGATCGCGAAATGTGTGCCATTCGCGATTCAGGCAAATTGAAGGCCCGCGAACGCATCGCGGTGCTCGCGGCGTTGAACCTGGCCTACGCATTGCACGACCCAGCCGCCAAAACCATTGCCCCCCCCCCCGGTGGATGTCGATCTGCCCGCCCCCGAGTACCTCGACAATCTGCTGGCCCGACTCGACAACGCGCTCGATCAAGACGGTCACCTGATCTGATCTTGTCAACTATCCCCATCCTGGCGTCTAACTGATTCGCTCAAGCTCGACAGAACGCCGTAGAATGAAATTGTCCGTCGCGTTCGTGGTTGTTTTTATTTCCTTGAACCGATGCTCATTGAGCCAGGGCTTGGAACATCGCTGCACAGGTGCGATCGTCTCGCGTCAGATGAACCCGAAGTGCTGCTGACCTCGCCCACCTGAATCCCCTGGGTTCAGGAATGCGGCAACCAGTCTGCGGCGGACCCTTATGCACAACGGGCAGGCCCTTGAAGAGGAACCTGCCCGTTTTTTTATACCGATCAGTGCTGGCGTCGCTCGACCCTCAGGCCTCCTGAGGTGCAAACTGGATGCTGGCCAGCGCCACGCGGTTGCCGCCCTTTTCCCGGGCATTGGCCAAAGCGCGGTCGGCCGCACGCATCAACTCGTCCACACCACCGGCGGTGTGCGGGAAGCTGGCCACCCCCATGCAAACGGTAAAGGGAATCTGTTGCCCATTGAAGGGAACAATGTGCTGCGCGCATTGGCGACGCAATTGCTCCATCCTCGAATGCGCAATCGCCAAACCCACCCCCGAGAGCAACACCACAAAGCGATCACCGCCCAAACGACATGGAGAATCCATGGCACGGGTATTGGCGCGCAGCAACCGCCCCAAAGCCTCGACCACGCGCTCACAACCATCCACGCCGAACTTGTGGCGGATCTCGTCCAGGTTGTCGATGGCCACGGCCACCAGTGCGAATTCGCGCTGCTCGCGGCTTGACAAATCTGCCTCGCGCCGCAGTTGTTCTTCGAAGTGCGCCCGGTGGTACAGCCCCGACACGGTGTCGCGCACCTGATTGTCTTGAACCTCGCGCCGCAACGCATCGTTGGCTTTTTGTTGCTGTTCCAGCTGCGCCAACGCGTTCTGCAATTGCGCCTCTTTGCGTCGCGCCTCCGTAACGTCCTGCCAGATCGACAGCAATTTGACCGGGCCGTCCGAGCCATCGCGCACCACCTGGCGCCAAGTGACGAACTCATGACGCTCACCGGCCAATTCCAACTTGTGCTCAGCTCGCACGCCTCGCCCCGGCACGGCCAGCGTTTGCTGGTCTGCAGCGCGCAGCGCAATCGCCTGACTGGCCTCAAACAGATCCGAATCGGACAGCCCCAACGCAGACCGGCTCAAACCGAGCAGGCGCGGCGCAATCTCATTGGCATACTCGTAACGCCCCGATCCCGCATCCTTGATGAAAACCGCCAGGCCAAACTGATCCAATGCCTTCAAGAAGGCATCCGTCACCACCTGCTCACCAAGCCCGGATTGGGCAATCGATTCGATCATATCCTTGCGCCAGTTTGTGTTGGTCTCGCCCCGATTGGGGAAATGTTCGCTGAAATTAACTGATCTGACTGCCCTTCAAACAAGGGATGAAGAAGGCCTTTTTGCGTCAAGTGCGCGCTTTGCCACGAATCATCAGCCAATGCTGGCGTTCATTTCTCCTGAAATACCCGAGGCCCAGCAGATTCGTGCTCCAGCGAATAGCCGACAATCTGACTGAATCACCCTGCTTGACCGACTTTCCACCATGACCAGACTTTGCTTGCTCGGCTGCGGCCTGATGGGCTCCCCCATGGCACGCCGCCTCTTGGATCACGGGTATACCCTGACTGTTTGGAACCGCACACCCGGCAAGGCCCAAGCCCTTTCCACATCAGGGGCACTGGTTGCGAGCACCCCTGCCCAGGCGGTGGCCGAGGCCGATGTCGTGATCACCATGCTGGAACATGGTGGCATCGTCGAAGACGTCCTCTTCAACCCAAGCTGGCCGGGTGCCGCAAGCGGTTTGCGGCCCGGCTCCCTCGTCATTGACATGAGTTCCATCTTGCCCGAGCAGGCTCAGGCGCATGCGGCCCGGCTGGCGACACAACAAGTCTCCCATCTGGATGCCCCGGTTTCCGGCGGCACCGTGGGGGCGGAAGCAGGCACCCTGGCCATCATGGCTGGGGGCACTGACGCCAACTTTGAAATAGCTCGCCCCATTCTGGAAGCACTGGGCCGTCCGGTCCACGTCGGCCCCAGCGGCACAGGCCAACTGACCAAGCTGGCCAATCAGATGATCGTGGGTATCACGATCGGCGCGGTCGCGGAAGCCCTGCTCCTGGCGCAAAGGGGCGGCGCTGACCCGGCCAAGGTACGTCAGGCGTTGCGAGGCGGCTTTGCTGAAAGCCGGATCCTCGAAGTGCACGGGCAACGCATGGTGGATCACGACTTTGCCAAACGCGGTTCGCTGGCCATTCAACTCAAGGACCTGCACAACGCCATGCACACAGCCCAGGCACTGGCGTTTGATGCCCCGATCACCCAGCACCTGACCAATCTGTATGCACAAGCCGCCGAGCACGGCTTCGCCGATCTGGATCAATCTGGCTTGTACTGCGAGTTACAAAGGCATCAAGGCCGCTGACATTTCCGACGATCCCGAATTCATGCTCAACTTGATCCTCCCGCCTCTGACCGACAAGGATGCCGCGCAACGCATGTTCAAGCTGTTGCAAGACGCCGCAGCGGCTCAAGGCGTCGAACTCAGAACGCCTCCCAGCGAACCTACCACCTGTTGCGGCAAGGGGTGCAATGGTTGCGTCTGGGAGGGCTACTACGAAGCCGTCGTGTACTGGCGCGATGAGGCACTGCTGATCCTTTCAGACTAAGCCCTCGGCCCGCAGCAGCCGTCAAGTGATCTTGAACTTGAACTGCCCGGCTTTGCTCGCACTGACCTTGATTTTGCTGAGCGCCTTGCCCTCGGCCATCCTGGCCAACACCGCATCGGCCACTTCAGGCAATAGAGACCCATTCAGCACGTGGTCCACCGCACGGGCCCCCGTATCCACCTCGGTGCAGCGGCTCAACACCAACTCCATCAGGGCCTCGTCGTAATCCAATGTCGCCTGGTGATTGCTCTGCACACGCTGCGCAATCCGATCCAGTTTGAGCTGAATGACATCCATCAGTACGTCGTCGCTCAGGGGGTAGTACGGGATCACCTTGGTTCGCCCGATGAAAGCGGGCTTGAAGACCTTGTAGAGCGTCGGACGAAGCTGATCCGCCAACTCTTCGGCCGCAGGCAATTCGCCCCCCGATTTCAGCACCATGCCACCCGCCTCAGCATCGTGCTTGAAGCAGGCCTGCATGATGCTTTGCGAGCCCGCATTCGACGTCAGGATGATCACCGTGTTGCGGAAATCAATCTCTCGGCCTTCCGCGTCGTCCATGACGCCCTTGTCGAAGACCTGGAAGAACATTTCCAGCACGTCGGGGTGCGCCTTTTCAACTTCATCCAGCAACAACACGCTGTAGGGCTTGCGCCGCACCGCCTCGGTCAGCACGCCGCCTTCGCCATAGCCCACGTAGCCCGGAGGCGAGCCTTTGAGGCCACTGACACTGTGGGCTTCCTGGTACTCGCTCATGTTGATGGTGATCAGGTTGCGCTCGCCGCCATACAAGATGTCGGCCAAGGCCAGGGCGGTTTCGGTTTTCCCGACCCCTGACGGGCCCACAAACAAAAACACACCCTTGGGCTTATTGGGATCCTCCAGACCAGCCCTCGCGGTTCTGACCCGTTGAGCGATCGCGGCCAAAGCGTGATCCTGACCGATCACGCGCTGCTGCAAGGTTTCCTGAAGGTTGCGGACCGTCTTGATCTCGTCTTTGACCATCTTGCCCAGGGGAATACCCGTCCAGGATGCGACGATTTCAGCCACCACATGCCCATCCACCTGCAGTGGAACCAAGGGGCGCTCGCCCTGCAGCGCCGCCAACTCGGCTTGCTTGCCCTGCAGCAAATCGCGATCCGCGTCATGCCCCTCTTCTACACGCTGACGCAAGGCGCGAATGTCGGCCACCAGTTGCTGCTCGAACGTCCAACGCGTCTCGTCTGCTTGCAAGGCAGCCTCGATTTCTTGCCGCATTTGGGCTAACTCATCCAGGCGGCCGCCGTGCTTCGTACCGGTAGTGACTTCGCGACGCAGCACCTGCTCCTCTGCTGCCAAACGCTCCAGACGCTTGCGTGCATCTTCGATGCGAGCCGGCGTTGAGCTCTGCCCCAGAGCCACCTTGGCACAAGCAGTGTCGAGCACACTGATGGCCTTGTCTGGCAGTTGGCGTCCGCTGATGTAGCGGGCGGACAAACGCACGGCCTCCGAGATCGCTTCATCGTACAGACGAACGCC
This sequence comes from Burkholderiales bacterium, assembly GCA_028864885.1. GTDB lineage: Bacteria > Pseudomonadota > Gammaproteobacteria > Burkholderiales > Burkholderiaceae_C > Aquabacterium. The sequence goes on from JAGWLR010000006.1 coordinate 47,404, forward strand.
GAAGTGTTGCTCCATCAAGGGGGCCATGCCACGCAACATGGCGCAGGCCAACTCTTCACTGGGCTCTTCCACCTTGATCACCTGGAAACGTCGCGCCAGCGCAGGGTCCTTCTCAAAATATTTTTTGTACTCGCCCCAGGTGGTCGCCGCAATGGTGCGCAGCTCACTTCGCGCCAGTGCGGGCTTGAGCAAATTGGCCGCATCGTTCTGCCCGGCCTGACCGCCTGCCCCGATCATCGTGTGGGCTTCATCGATGAAGAGGATGATCGGATGCGGGCTGCGCTTGACCTCATCGATCACGTTCTTGAGACGGTTCTCGAACTCGCCCTTCACAGAAGCGCCGGCTTGCAGCAGCCCCATGTCCAGCACGTGAATGGCCACCCCCTGCAACGACTCGGGCACATCGTTCTGCGCCACCCGCAACGCCAAACCTTCCACCACGGCGGTTTTGCCAACCCCGGCCTCGCCCGTCAGGATCGGGTTGTTCTGGCGCCGACGCATCAAGATGTCCATGGCCTGCCGGATTTCGGCATCCCGCCCGATCACCGGATCGACTTTGCCGTCACGGGCCCGCTGGGTCAGATTGGTGGTGAATTGATCAAGGGCGGGCGTCTTGCCTACGGCAGAAGGATCCACCGCTTCAACGCCCTCAGCCCCTTCAGAAGAGGCGTGATTGGCGTGACCGACCTGCTCAGGCGAGCCGTTCGTCAACTCGTCAAACTTGTGCTTCAACTCCTCCACCTTGAAACGGGCGAACAAGCGCGAAGCGCGGTATGCCATCTGGCTGAGGCTGGGCTCGGTCAACAGAGCCAACAACAGGTGCCCACTGCGGATCTGCGCTGGCGGAGTTTCCAAAGACGCGATCAACCAGCCATGCTCCAGCAACACCGGCAAATGCGCCGAGAAAACAGGGGTTCTGGTGCTGCCCGTTTTGAAGTTGGACAACTCCCGCTCCAAGTCCCGCTGCAACTCGGTGATCGACACGTCAAAGCGTTGGCACAGAATCGTCAGGTCAGAGACGGGTTGCTCCAACAAGGCCAACAAGAGGTGTTCGACATCGACCTCGTAATGCCCTCGTGACAGGCAAAGACTAGCAGCGCGCTCCGCAGCCCGACGCGTCAAATCGTTCAACTTTGAAATGAGCGTTTTGAGGTTTTGACTCATGATGATGACTCCCTGAAACCATTGTTGAATTTGTGAATTGCAGACCTCAAGCTGCAGCTTGAAGGTCGTAGCGCACATCGACCCGATCGACTTGGGTCGCTTGCGTCAAAAGAAAGGTGTCCCACCCCAATCGGTGGCTGAGTGGATCTCGACCAGAATTCAGCTCGAGCCCCTTCACGTGGTCGCCCAAGAGCTTGAGATTGACCTCCAGCGTTTGCGCGGCACCAAAGAACAAGGTCAGCCACTGTTGCAATGCCCTGGCGCCACGACTGCCCGGCAAGAACTGTCTGACTCGTTCTTCGGGGATCGGGCCCAGCACCACTCGCATGCACAGATCTCGCTGCCACACGCGCTCCCCCAACATCGCTGTGGCGCCTAGCAAGCCCAGCCCCTTGCGCAAGGGGTGCTGTACCCCCAGGTAGGAACGCCCCGCTTCAGGCAAGTCATACCAACGCCCAACGAACTGTTCGATTTCGACCGGCACCCGAAAGTAATCCCGCAAAATGGCTCGTACTTGAGAGACCGACCAAGTGCGATGCTGAAGCGCACCCGCGTAATACGCCAGAGCCTCTGGCGGAATGGCCTCTGCGTGCGAACGGGTCCGTCGAGCGGGACGACTGCCAACCAGATCAGAGGCCCCAGCCAAGGCCAAGGTCAAGGGCAGAAAGCCATTGGATCGCTTGGATTCGAATTGGAATCCAAGCTGATACTTTTTCCAGGCCTCATAAAACAATCGCACCGCACGGTCGCTGAAAAGATCCATGAAGGCGCGTGCCCCCATGTCCTTCTGATACAGCTCGCGTTGCGCGATGGCTTCGGTGTAGAACACGGGCAGCGTGCCAGACACCCCCAACAGCCCCATGAAGGCGGGCGTCAGGGTCACCCGATCGATTTGCGCAACCGGCATTGACACAGACGCTGCATCGCTGCACGTTGTTGCGTCACGCCATTGCACCACCAGCGATTCCACCTCGCTGGCCGGGAACGACAAGGAAATGGAATTGCGAAACTGTATCCGCTGCAATCCAGAACGGGCTTCCGATCCTTCATCCAGCCAGCGATCCAAAAGACGCACAGCCTGAAAGAACTGAAACTGCTGGGGTGTATCCAGCAGACGTTCGATCACACCAGTTGCATTGCGCCGTTGCGTGGGGGGCATGACATCACCACCTCGTTCGTGCGCGCAGACACCACCGTCAATTGGGTGAAGCTGTTCGCATGAACATATAAGCCAAAAAAGTGATCGAGGACGGAAACAAAGAGACTCAGCCCAGCACCCACAAAACCGGATTCATCCACCACCACCCTGATCTCGGTCCCTCGGACAAAACAGGCAAATGGCTGCCCCGGCAGCCACGCTGTGGCCGGCTTGAACTCAATGCCTTGAATGGCGTCGATCTGACGCCGGTTGGTGGCACTACGAGGCAGGTCATACAGGCGAAACATCTCACGTAAGCCATCGGCCCCCGCCAAAGTCAGGGACAAATGGTTCAAGGACAAATGCGAGATCAAACGCCACAAGGCGCCATTGCCACGCTCGAACCTCATGCTCAAAGATGGCTTCTTCAGCAAGCGGATTTCCTTGGCTAATCCGCCCCCCTCCATAAACAGATCGCCTCCGGCGGCACCGATCGTCATCCTGGAGGGCAGGTCACGATTGGTGGCAGAAACCTGCAGGGAAAGCGATTCTGTTTGAGGCAAGGTGGGCTGAAAATCGAGATCAACAATGGACAACTCTGTCTCGTAGCCGGGGCTCTGTTCGCCGACCTCATCATCGCGCCGAGCGAACCAATAGCACCCGCTGTCCGAGCGAGGTTCTTCCATCGACTCTGCTTCATCCAACCAATCGTCGTGACGAATGGAGAAAAAGGGTCTGAACTCCTGTATCGATTCCCCCTGGGCCGTCTTCTTGACGCGGAAGACCTTGTTGATCGAATACACCTCATAGCCGAATGCCCGCCGACCATCCACTACAACCGGGTAGGACGTTGACTCGTGCGTAATACGAATGGGATCAGCTGGCTGCTCAAAGTGATTGATGACCGGCGTACAACCCAGTTGCAGATTACGCACGTCGACCATTTCCAAAAGCCGGCACTCATCCGAGTCAGCGCGAATGCCTCGCATCACCAGATGCAGGGTCACAGAGCGCTCAGTGGCCTCACCTGGCCCTAAACGCCCGGGTTGCGCGAGCGGAGCGTTTGCGCCCGGGAAAGGCACATCAACAAAATTGAACTTCTCTGGATAAGAAAAGTATTCCGTCAACAGGCGGTAGGCTTCGTGGCTGCGGGGATCTGCAGGCAACAATGCTTGGTCTTCATCGAACCCTGCCAGACAAGGCCTCGACGTTTCTGCCATGGAAGTTGACGCCCCTTGCCAGGCCTCGCCTTCTCGCCACTGAATCAGGACATCTGCAACACGGGTACAAAGGGCTTCTCGCAAGACACTGACCTGCGCGCTGTCTCCATCCAAATAGAAGCGCAGAGGCTCTGCCATCACCTCATCCCAACGCGCTTGAGGTGCCTTCAGTGAAAGGCTCAAAGACAGAACCGACGTGGCATCCGATGGCAGCCTCGTTCCTGACGGGGCCACAACCGCGCTTCGAAAAGAAACATGATCGACAACAAGAGGCAGGAGTCGAACATCCTGCGTGGTCTTGAATTTGCATGCCACACCCTGAACAGGGCGCCCGGAAAGCACCGTACCTCGGTTGACCACTGATGGCTTGCTCAACTGACCGATGGCTGCACCCAACTGGAACTGCGCGATCGAACACGACGGAAAGGGCCGCAGATAGTGGGGGTAAAGAACCTCCAGTAGCGATTCGGTAAACAGCGGGAAATCATCGTCCAGTCGCTTGTGAATCCTGGCTGACAACAGCGCAAAAGATTCGATCATCCGCTCGGCGTGCGGATCGGCTGACTTGTCAGAGCCAATCTGAAGCGCCGCCGCAATCTTGGGATACGCTTGCGCGAATGCACGCCCTCTCGACCGCAGATCGCTCAGTTCCTTTTCGTAATAGGGCAGCAAGGCCTTCATCGCGGTCACACCAAGGTTTGAACTTTGTACAACATTCCAGCGGCATCAAACAGGGCGTCGAAATTCACTTGCTCACGCCCGTTCGACATGTGCAAGACCGCCCGAATGTCAAAGGCCATTTTGTGAACCTCGGATCGCTGATCGCGCAACTGCACCACAACCGCGCTGAGCCTTTTATCGAACTGCTCGATTGCTCGCGCCAAGCTTTGACAGATTTGAAACCGGTCCACGCCACTCGACAAACTGCGGCTCGAGAAATCAGGAATGCCGAAGTTGGCCACCGAGGCATCGGCCAGGGGATACGACTCGGTATCCTCTTCGGACAGGCCGCGACGGGAGTTGAGCAGCCGTTCTAAATCGGCTGCCACAGATGCCTTGAATTGATGGAGATCGACGCCTGCATTCACACCCACATCAGGCGGCAACAGACGATCCCAGATGGAAGCCTCGTAACGCATAAAAAAAGGCCGCATCAAGCGGCCTCTCTGATTGAACTGAGTTAAGCCGCGGCTGCTTTGTTGAGGGCCAGATCCCAGCCGCCCACGTCCTTGCCGACGTTGGCATCACCATCCGTCTTCGAGCCCTTGTAGACCCAGACCACCTTGGCATACTTGATGCCAACGGTTTCAGTGGGCAAGCCCTCGGCCATCACGCTGGGGGTCACGCTGGAGATCACCGCGTTGAACAACTTGATGGTCAGATAGTTGGTGCGCACCGAACCCTGGGCACGATAGAACTCAATGTCCACGTCGTAAGCATACCCAGCAGACACCGCTTCCCAGATGTAGGGGCTGGATTTGTCGATGTCTTTCGTGAACCGCATTTCTTCGTGTTCGCAACGCTCAGCGGTGTGGCCACCAGCAGACGACGAAGTCGCCGACTTAGGCTGACGCATGGCATGCATCCACGAAGTGATCTCCATCCACTTGCCATCCTTGTGGGCGTCGTCGAGCGACTCACCCGGGATGTCTTTGGAGTTGGTTTTTTTGGTGAACTTGAGATAGATGTCTTTCATGTTTTCCTCCTAACGATCGTTAGTGTGTTTTCAGCCCTACCCAAGAATCAGGAACCCTGGGGCAGCTCTGCAACCAATCGAAGCGAGACAGACAGCTCGTCCAACTGGAAGTGAGGGCGCAAGAAGGAGACCGCACGGTAAACACCCGGCTTACCTGGCACTTCTTGAACCTGGATCGACGCTTCGCGCAAGGGGTACTTGGCCTTTTGCTCTTGCGATGCATCGTCCGAATTCAGAACGTATTCGTTGATCCATTGGTTCAAATACGTTTCAATCGAGCCGGCGGAGGCAAAGCTACCGACCTTGTCTCGCAGCATCGATTTCAAATAATGCGAAATCCGGCAGACTGCAAACATGTACTGAAGCTGTGCAGACAGTCGGGCATTGGCGTTAGCCGAATCAGAGTCGTACTTCTTGACCTTCTGCACCGACTGCGCCCCGAAGAACGCCGCGTAATCGGTGTTCTTGCAATGCACAAGCGGAATGAAGCCCAGGTCATTCAATTCTTTTTCGCGCCGATCGGTGATTGAAATCTCGGTAGGACACTTCAGTGCCACTTCGCCATCGTCGGTGCGGAAGGTGTGAGTCGGCAGACCTTCAACCAGGCCCCCTCCCTCGACGCCGCGGATGGCTGCACACCAGCCATACAGTTCGAATGCGGCTGTCAATCTGGCACCAAAGGCATACGCAGCATTGACCCACAGATAACGAGAGTGATCGGTTCCGTCAGTGCGCTCAACAAAGTTGAACCCTTCACAGGTCACACCGTCCTTGGGATCAAATGGCTGGCGCCCCAGGAAGTGCGGCAGGGTCAGGCCGACATAACGCGCATCCTCGGACTCACGGAAAGACTTCCATTTCGCATATTCGACAGTGTCGAACACCTTGGCCAGATCACGTGGTTTGCCCAGATCGGTAAAGGCTTCCAACCCGAATAGTTCAGGTGAAGCGGCAGAGATGAAGGGGGCGTGAGAAGCCGCTGCCACATGCGACATCTGCTCGACAAAGTACATGTCTTCTACGCCGCGCCCAATCTCAAAATCACCGATCAAGGTTGCGAAGGGCGCACCGCCAAAGGTGCCGAACTCTTCTTCGTAGACCTTCTTGAACAATGCAGACTGGTCAAAGTCTATGGAGGTCTTGAAATCCTTGATCAGCTCTTTCTTGGTGGCATTGAAGACCTTGATCTTCATTTGCTCACCCGTAGAGGTTTGCTTGCACAAGTATTGAAGACCAGTCCACGAAGATTCGAGCTTCTGGAATTCGGCGGCGTGCATCACCTCGCTAAGCTGATCGGAAATCAACTGGTCGAGTTCGGCGATGCGAGCGTCAATGGTGGCAGAGAGGTTCTCGGACACGGTCACCGTGCCTTGCATGACCTCTTTGACCAACTCTGAAATCAGGTCTTTGGCGCGAGCGTGCTCGGTGTCCGTCTTGGCCACCTTGCTTTGCGAAACAATCTGATCCAGCAGACCGTGGTTTTCGATCACGGCGCCAGTCTGGGGTTGAAGTTGAGCACTCATGGGATCACTCCTGAACCTGCTGAGCTTCTTCGCCCAGTTGCTTGAGTTTTTCGGTGTTGCTGAGCACTTCGCCGAGTACATCCTCCAGCTTGTCATTGCCAGCCAACTTGTTTCGCAAGTCGGACAGCTTCGTGCGGGCGTCGAGCAACTTGCGCAGAGGATCAACTTGCTGCACCACCGACTCCGGACGGAAGTCATCCATCTTGGTGAACTCCAGATTCACTGCAAACTCGCCACCTTCGGGACTCAGTTTGTTTTTGACGCGATACGACGCGCGCGGCGCCATGCCGGCCAAGACCTCGTCGAAGTTGTCCATGTCAATGTTGACGAACTTGCGATCCTTCAGCTTGGGCTGGGGCTTATCGGGATCAGGTTGCCCGGTGAAGTCGCCCATCACCCCCATCACAAAGGGCAATTCTTTTTGCTCAACCGCATCGCCAATTTCAACGTCATATGTGAGTTGAACACGCGGTGGGCGTACGCGCTCCAGGCGCTTTTGAACGCTATCTTTTTTGGCCATAGGAGGCTCCTCTCTGATGAACGGGTTACTGCAATGCACCGAAGGGGTTGCCTCGACCTGCCGCCGATTGCGTGGGGGCCTTGGCACTGGCTGTCGCGCCCGCAGAATGGGACGACTCAGCCGAACGACTGTGAACAGGGGCTTTTGAATAGCGCCCCTTGCGCTTGGGTTGAGGTGCCTCAGGGGCACTGGCGGCAGGCGGGGGCAACAGAATCGGTTCACCCAAAGCCTCACGAATGACCTTGGCGACCGCCTCGGCTTCGCTGCGCGTCGACCCTTTCACTTGGTCGACCTTACGCAATTGATCCAGCGCATCGGCGCTGACGCGCAAGCCGCTCACTGCCAGGATGCTTTTGGCCGTGATGTCGGTGTTGTCGCGCTGCAGGACCTCTTGGGCCTCAGAGATGGCCTGACCGTACATGCGCGCATCAAAGTGAATCTGGGCCTTTTTCAGCCAAGGCAGTTTGCTGGTCGGATCCAACTCGGACGCCGCATCCAACTCATTGAATGCTTCATCGGTTTTTCCTTGTGATTGCGCTTTGTCGGCTGCAGCCACTCGTTCGGACACTTTGTCGGCCAACGTCGGAGACTTGCTTTCGTCATCCGATTTCATGGTCGAACAGGCCGCCATGCTGAAGACGACGAAAGACACCACCGCAGCGCTGAAGCTGCGGCTTGCGCGATGCAAACCCATTTTCTTACTCCCTGACTACTACTCTTTTGTCTTGATTCCATCCGCATCAAATCGGCAAGCGATTCAGCGGCAGGCGCGATTAAATCGCAAAAGGGCTTGATGAAAACAGCCCCGACATGAGCGTTACACACTCTTGCTTCTGGTTGCAAAACAGCGCACCCTCTTGTGGGGGGAGCGCGCCCACGAGCATGCTCAGAGCCCCTAAACTGCCGTAACCATTGGGTGCAGTACGCCCAGATAAAAGAATCATGAAGACAGGGAAGAAGTTGTCATGGATCATCGTGGCCACGTTAGCGTTGGCCGCCTGCTCCACCCCCCATCCACCCGATGGGACCGCCTCGGCAGATCCTCCGGAAAATGCCAGCACGACCGACGAGGTGCTGCAGTTTCTGGGCCTGAAAAAGCCCGCCAGTCCGGCGGATGATGAGGATCACGGCTTGACCTTACCCGGCCGTCGCATCAAGCTGCGGCTGTTGGCCAGCGACGCACTGAATCTGAATGCCTCGGGGCAGCCGGTGGCCGTCTTGACGCGCTTGTATCAGCTGAAAAGCCCGGATGCTTTTCTCAAAGCGCCCTTTGAAGCTTTTGGCGATCCAGCCAAAGAAAAGGAAGTGCTCGGCGACGACCTGATCGAAACCCGCGATGTCCAACTGATACCCGGCCAGCACTACAAGACCACAGATGTGGTCAACCGAGACATTGGCTTCATCGGAATCGTCGCCCTGTATCGCAATCCAGATCGCTTGCACTGGCGCTATGCATTCAAGACCGACCGCGCAGAGTTCAGCGGTGTTTCATTGGCCTTGCACGCCTGCGCGATGACTGTGCATCAAGGCAGGCCAGTACATGCCTCCATCCAACGCGATGGCCTTGCGTCTTTCTCTTGCCCGGCTGAGCCCGCCAGCACCCTGCCCCCACTTTCAGAGAACCAGCCGTGATCCAGACTTCCAAAGTGCTCTGGGGCGAAGGATTATTCCTGCGCCCCCAACATTTCCAGATGCAAGACGCCTATCACGAGTGGCGACTGGCACAGATTGCACATCTCTTGCATCCTTATGCCTGGGGGGTCCGTTCCATCAAAGTTGATCCGGATGGACTTCAGAATGGGCTCCTGCGAATGATTGAATTGCAAGCCGTGATGCCCGACGGCGAGCTCTTCAACGCCCCGGCGGAAGATGACCTTCCTCCACCGGTGATGCTGCACGCCAGACCGACATCTGATCTTGCATCAGAACTCACCTTTCATCTGGCCATGGCGCCCATTCGCGCCAACGGCACCAACATGGCGGCGTCGAACCGAGACGCCGACACAGCCGTTCGCTATCACCAGCACCCGATGCTCGCAGGCGACGCTTACACGCAAGCCTCTCAATCTGAAGTGATTGTGCTTCGCAAGTCGGCTCGCTTGGTGATGGAGACCGAGCCTCGCGACCATCTCACCACCTTGCCAGCTTTGCGCATCAAGCGAACCAGCACCGGCGGCTACGAAGTTGATCAGCGCTTCATGCCACCCGTGGTGTCTATCCAAGCTTCGCCCATGCTGTCGTTGCAATTGCGTCGGCTCCTGGATGTACTGCAAGCCAAGGTGGATGCGTTGTATGGCATGCATCGCGAGCCCTCCAAAAACATCATCGAGTTCAGGTCGGGAGACGTTGCATCTTTCTGGTTGCTTCATACCGCCAGCAGCGCGCTAGCAGGGCTCAGTCATTTGGCTCGCCATCCAGGCTTCCATCCTGAACGCCTGTTCGAGAAGTTGCTCGAAATTGCAGGCGCGCTGATGACCTTCTCTAAAAACTACACGCTGGCTGATCTGCCCACGTACGATCATTTGAATCCAGGCCCTTGCTTCAACCGCCTGGATCAGATCATCCGCGATCTGCTGGAAACCGTGATCTCGACGCGCTACTTTGCGATTGCGCTCAAAGAACAGATCCCCAGCTTCCACCAGGGTCGCCTGGAATCGGATGCCCTGGATGGGGGGACACAGCTCTACCTCGGCGTATCCGCAGCTCTTCCGCCGGCCGAACTGGTCGAAACCGTTCCGTCTCGCTTTAAAGTCGGTGCGCCTGACGACGTGGACAAATTGGTGCTGTCTGCCATGCCTGGTATTCGGCTGGTGCACACCCCACAGGTGCCCGCTGCGGTGCCCGTTCGCCCAGGCTGTTATTACTTTGCGATTGAACCGCGTGGCGCCCTGTATGAGCGAATGATTCAAGCTCAGTCGATCACGATCTACACGCCTGCAGGCATGAGCGAGCTTCATCTTGAATTGATTGCAGCCAACACCTGATGAATACTCTTTTCGCCCCACCTTCGGCAGCCTCAGCCCAAGTGTCTTCTGCCAGCTTGCTGGATCTGATGTATGACGGCTTCTATCTGCTGTTTTTGCTCAAGGCCAAGCACCCTCCCACGGATGGTGAGCTTTTCCGTGAACGGATTCAGCAGTTCTTGACTGGTTTCGAGCGACAAGCCACCAAAGCCGGCGCCACCGCGGACGCTGTATATGCTTGCAAGTACGCCTTTTGTGCCACCGTGGACGAAGCCATCCTGATGTCGGCATTCCGAGCCAAAGAATCTTGGCAACGGCTTCCTCTGCAGGTCCAGTTCTTTGGCGAACAGTTGGCTGGAGAGCAATTCTTCAGCAAATTGGAAGAACTGCGTCAGGGCGGAGCGCAACAGGTCCACGTGCTTGAAGTCTTTCACATGTGCCTGCTGCTCGGCTTTCAAGGCAAATACCTCCTTGAAGGCTCGGAAAAACTGAACTATCTGACTGCTCGCCTGGGCGACGAGATTGCTCACCTCAAAGGCAAGCGGGCCACGTTTTCACCCCATTGGCAAGCGCCAGATCGCATCACGCACCAACTGAAGAACGAAGTCCCTCTGTGGGTGGTTGCGTCTGTTCTCGCCGCGCTGGCGTTGATTGGACACATCGGATTGCGCACTCAGTTGAGTCGCTTCACGGATCAAGCGCTGA
>JAGWLR010000084.1 GCA_028864885.1 Burkholderiales bacterium
GACAACGTGTCGATCACCGTCAAGCTGATCGCCCCGATCGCCATGGAAGAAGGTCTGCGCTTCGCGATCCGCGAAGGTGGCCGTACCGTCGGCGCCGGCGTGGTTGCCAAGATCCTCGATTAATTTGTTCAGGAGTAGGGGTATAGCTCAATTGGCAGAGCGTCGGTCTCCAAAACCGAAGGTTGGGGGTTCGATTCCCTCTGCCCCTGCCACCTACTGAACAAACGATAGCTGTATTAGCAGCCCGCAGGCTGGATCGAAGTTGGATCCAAGACGCCCGCGGGCTTTGCTGCCTCAAAGTTGAATCATGTCCAACGCGCAAATTGAAACCGTCACGACAGGTGCTGACAAGGCAAAGCTGGCCATTGCTGCTTTGCTGGTTGTGGGCGGCGTGACCGTCTTCTATCTGCTTGGCAAACAAGACCTGTGGATGCGCGTCGTGGCGCTGCTGGTTTTGATTGCTGCTGCAGTCGGGGTGTTCTTCACGTCGGCGCAAGGCAAAGAATTGGTTGCCTTTGGTCAGGATTCAATCAAAGAGCTGCGCAAAGTGGTGTGGCCCTCTCGCCCCGAAGCCATGCAAATGACGGCCTATGTCTTTGCATTTGTGGTGCTCATGGCCCTCTTCCTTTGGCTGACTGACAAGACGCTGGAGTGGGCGATTTACAGCCTGGTGTTGGGCTGGACGCACTGATCGCCGCAATCTTCACGCGACATTTCTTGACGAGGATGACTTCATGAGTGACGTTCAAGCCACCCCTGCCTCCGCCCCCCTGCGCTGGTACGTGGTCCATGCCTACTCGGGGATGGAAAAGGCTGTTGAGCGCAATTTGCGTGAACGCATCGACCGGGCGGGTATGCAAGCTCAGTTCGGTCGGATTTTGGTGCCCACCGAAGAAGTGGTCGAGGTCAAGAACGGCAAAAAATCCGTGACCGAGCGCCGTTTCTATCCTGGTTATGTGCTTGTTGAGATGGCGATGACCGATGACACTTGGCACTTGGTCAAAAACACCTCCAAGGTGACGGGTTTCGTTGGTGGGGCCAAAAATCGCCCAGTCCCCATTTCCGAAGACGAGGTCATGAAGATCGTCAACCAAATGCAAGAGGGTATTGAAAAGCCCCGGCCGAAGGTTGAGTGGGAAGTGGGTGAAGTGGTTCGCGTCAAGGAGGGCCCCTTCACTGATTTCAATGGTTCGATCGAGGAAGTCAATTACGACAAGTCGAAGCTGCGGGTGTCGGTGACCATTTTTGGTCGTGCGACGCCGGTTGAACTCGATTTCCATCAGGTCGAAAAGATCTGATCGGTGGCGAACATCCAGGTCCGCGCGCGAAAGGCGCGTGCTGACAAGGGCCCTCGGGGGCCCTTTTTCTTGACCGGTCAAGAAAAAGCTTGATTTTGGCGGCTGTGTCGGTTTAGAATCGCAGGCTTTCCTCCATCAGGGAGGGGCGCGCCTGCATGGGTGCACCGAATCTGACGCCGCAGTTGCAGGTGTACATGCAACACGAGGAGCCTGAACCCCGATCGGGGTGGGCGTTTGCACTCAACCATTTCGGCGTGGCCGTTGAGATGGTTCTAGGAGAAACACATGGCCAAGAAGATTATCGGCTTCATCAAGCTGCAAATCCCGGCTGGCAAGGCTAACCCTTCGCCTCCCGTCGGTCCCGCGCTGGGTCAGCGTGGTCTGAACATCATGGAATTCTGTAAGGCGTTCAACGCCCAGACTCAAGGCGTCGAGCCTGGTCTGAAGTTACCTGTGGTGATCACCGCCTTCGCAGACAAGTCTTTCACGTTCGTCATCAAGACGCCTCCAGCAACCGTGTTGCTGAAAAAGGCTGCCAAGATCGACAAGGGCTCTTCGCGTCCTCAATCTGACAAGGTTGGCAAACTGACCCGCGCTCAATTGGAAGAAATCGCCAAGACCAAGCAAAAAGACCTGACCGCGGCCGATCTCGATGCGGCTGTCCGCACGATCGCCGGTTCGGCTCGTTCGATGGGCATCATCGTGGAGGGTGTGTAACATGGCCAAGCTGACCAAAAAGCAAAAAGCTTTGCAAGGCAAGGTGGAGTCGACCAAGCTGTACTCGATCGAGGACGCACTGTCTCTGATCAAAGAGTGCGCAACCGCCAAATTCGATGAATCCATCGACGTGGCTGTGCAACTCGGCGTGGACGCCAAGAAGTCGGACCAAGTGGTTCGTGGTGCAGTCGTGATGCCTAACGGCACTGGCAAGACCAAGCGTGTGGCGGTGTTCGCCCAAGGCGCCAAGGCTGAGGAGGCTAAGGCCGCTGGCGCTGACGTCGTTGGCATGGAAGACCTGGCTGAGCAAGTCAAGGCTGGCAACATCAACTTCGACGTGGTCATCGCCTCTCCTGACACGATGCGTATCGTCGGTACCCTGGGTACCGTGCTGGGCCCTCGTGGTCTGATGCCTAACCCCAAGGTCGGCACCGTCACGCCTGACGTCGCCACCGCTGTCAAGAACGCCAAGGCTGGCCAAGTCCAGTTCCGCGTTGACAAGGCTGGGATCATTCACGGCACCATCGGTCGTCGTTCGTTCGACGCTGACAAGCTCAAGGGCAACCTGGCTGCTCTGCTCGACGCGCTGAACAAGCTCAAGCCTGCTTCGTCCAAGGGCGTCTACCTGAAGAAGGTGGCCGTTTCTTCCACGATGGGTGTGGGTGTTCGCGTCGACGTGAACAGCATCACTGCCTGAGTGAAGCAAAAATTCAGTCGGCGCTTGAAGCGCTGGCCGGGCCCGCACGAGTCTGGTGCGTCAGCTCGAAAGGGATTGGTGGGCCGTGATCCTCGGGTCACGGGCTATCAAAGACCGTAGGCGTTGGTGGCGTTGGCAGTATCGCGTTATCGACTTAATCCTCCAGCCTACGCAGATGGCGTCCCCGCCGCGAAGATTGAGTCCCTCTCATGGGGCGATTTCCAAACGGTTAGGTCGCTGCAACTGGGTGTGCCCAAGCTTCGGAACCTCGGCTCTGGAGTGAGGGCATGTTTGAAGGAGTAGACCTTGAGTCTCAATCGCAACGAGAAAGAAGCCGTCATTGCGGAAGTGGCTGCCCAAGCGGGCAAGGCACAGACGCTTGCACTGGCTGAGTACCGCGGTCTCACGGTGGCTCAACTGGATCAGCTGCGCAAGAACGCCCGTGCCCAGGGTGTGTATCTTCACGTGTTGAAGAACACCCTGGCTCGCCGCGCTGTTGCTGGCACCCAGTTTGAAGTCGCTGCCGAGTCCATGAGCGGCCCGCTGATCTATGGCTTCTCTGAAGATGCCGTGGCAGCAGCCAAGGTGATCGCTGACTTTGCCAAGGGCAATGACAAGCTGGTCATCAAGGCAGGTGCTTACGCAGGCAAGGCGCTCGACGCCAATGGCGTCAAGTCCCTGGCCTCGATTCCGTCCAAGGAAGTGTTGCTGGCCCAATTGTGCGGCTTGCTCAACGCCCCTGTGTCGGGCATGGCTCGCGTGCTGGCCGCTCTGGCCGAGAAGAAGGGCGAAGGCGCTGCTGCCTGAGTTCAAGCTTCCGCTACGTACTGAATCAACATCTAACCGATTTTAGGAAATCAAAATGGCATTCGATAAAGACGCATTCCTGACCGCCCTGGACAGCATGTCCGTGATGGAACTGAACGAGCTGGTTAAGGCCATCGAAGAGAAGTTTGGCGTGTCTGCTGCTGCAATGGCCGCTCCTGCTGCCGGCGGCGCTGCTGGCGGTGGCGCTGCTGCTGCTGAAGAGAAGACTGAGTTCAACGTCGTGCTGACCGAAGCTGGTGCTAACAAGGTTGGCGTGATCAAGGCCGTGCGTGAAATCACCGGCCTGGGCTTGAAAGAAGCCAAGGACCTGGTTGACGGCGCTCCCAAGAACGTCAAGGAAGGCGTGGCCAAGGCTGACGCTGAAGCGGCAGTCAAGAAGCTGGTTGAAGCTGGCGCCAAGGCTGAGCTCAAGTAATTCGGCGCGGCTTTCTGAGCTGCGTGTCCGAATGGCCGTTGCGGCTGCTCTCGAAAGAGAGCAGCCTTTCGGTTTTCAGGGATTAGTCCCTGAGAGGGCAGCCGAAAAGTTTCTCGGTGTACACTGATAAGCTTTTCGAGTGTTCTCTGAATCGACTGCGGAGAACCGGTTTGGTCGAGCCTGAGTGAACTTTCTTGGTTCCGCTCGGGTTGTCTGCCAGCGGTTGGTAGTGGCCAACCACCAAGCCTCGGATGCAATGTCCGATTGGCCAGTCGCCGAACAACGGTCTGCCCCTCGGCCAGGGGACGGGCTGAATTCGAAACGGATGCCGCGTAGTGTCCGAAACGGAGAGTTTATGGCGCAAGCAACCCCTTACAGCTACACCGAGCGCAAGCGAATTCGCAAGAGCTTTGGCAAGCGCGGCAGCGTTCTCAACGTGCCTTATCTGCTGACGATGCAGAAAGACTCGTACGTTGCCTTCCTGCAAAAAGATGTGCCGCCTCAACAGCGCAAGCCTGAAGGCCTGCAAGCGGCGTTCCTCTCGGCGTTCCCCATTGTTTCGCACAATGGTTTCGTCGAAATGAAGTTCATTGAATACAACATCGCCAAGCCCACATTCGATGTGCGTGAGTGTCAGCAACGGGGTTTGACCTTCGCTTCTGCCGTGCGTGCTCGCCTGCAAATGATCATCTATGACCGTGAGACATCGACGTCCCAGTCCAAGGTGGTCAAGGAAGTGAAGGAGCAAGAGGTCTACATGGGCGAAGTGCCCCTGATGACTGACTACGGTTCTTTCATCATCAATGGTACTGAGCGCGTCATCGTGTCTCAGTTGCACCGTTCGCCTGGCGTGTTCTTCGAGCACGACAAGGGCAAGACCCACTCGTCGGGCAAGCTGCTGTTCAGCGCCCGCATCATTCCTTACCGTGGCTCTTGGCTGGACTTCGAATTCGATCCGAAGGACCTGCTGTACTTCCGCGTGGACCGTCGCCGCAAGATGCCGGTGACGACCCTGCTGAAGGCCATCGGCATGAACAACGAACAGATCCTGGAAACCTTCTTCCAGTTCGATCATGTGAAGTTGATGGACACCGGTGCGCAATTGACTTTCGTGGCCGAACGCTTCAAGGGTGAAGTTGCTCGTTTCGACATCACTGACAAGAGCGGTAGCGTCGTGGTCGAGAAGGACAAGCGCATCACCGCGCGTCACACCCGCGCCCTGGAGCAATCTGGCACTTCGCATCTGAGCGTGCCTGAAGACTTCCTGCTGGGGCGTGTCCTGTCCAAGAACCAGATCGATCCTGACACCGGCGAAATCATTGCCAAGGCCAACGAAGAGTTGACCGAATCGCTGCTCAAGAAGCTGCGTGGTGCCGGTATCCGTGATTTGGAACTGCTGTTCACGAACGAGCTGGACCAAGGTGGCTATATCAGCCAGACCTTGGCCACCGACGAAACGGCCGACGAGTTGGCCGCGCGTGTGGCCATCTATCGCATGATGCGTCCTGGCGAGCCTCCCACCGAGGATGCCGTGCAAGCGCTGTTCCAGCGTCTGTTCTACAGCGAAGACACCTACGATCTGTCGCGCGTCGGTCGCATGAAGTTCAATGCTCGCGTGGGCATTGACTCCTTGACCGGCCCTATGACCTTGTCCAACGACGACATCCTGCGCGTCGTGAAGATATTGGTCGAGCTGCGCAATGGTCGCGGCGAAGTCGATGACATCGACCACTTGGGTAACCGTCGTGTGCGTTGCGTCGGTGAACTGGCTGAAAACCAATACCGTTCCGGTCTGGCTCGTATCGAGAAGGCTGTGAAGGAGCGTCTGGGTCAAGCTGAAACCGAAGCCCTGATGCCGCATGACCTGATCAACTCCAAGCCCATCTCTGCGGCTTTGAAGGAGTTCTTCGGTGCATCGCAGCTGTCGCAGTTTATGGACCAGACCAATCCGCTGTCGGAAATCACGCACAAGCGTCGTGTATCCGCCCTGGGCCCAGGCGGTCTGACTCGCGAGCGTGCGGGCTTCGAAGTGCGTGACGTGCACCCCACCCACTACGGTCGTGTGTGTCCCATCGAAACACCTGAAGGCCCGAACATTGGTCTGATCAACTCGCTGGCGCTGTACGCCCGCTTGAACGAATACGGCTTCCTTGAGACGCCCTATCGTCGCGTGGTGGACGGCAAGACCACGATGCAGATCGACTACCTGTCTGCCATCGAAGAAGGCAAGTACGTCATCGCTCAGGCCAACGCTTCGCTGGACGCCGAAGGCCGTCTGACCGACGAGTTGGTGTCTGCCCGTGACCACGGTGAATCCGTGCTGACCTCGCCTGAGCGCATCCAGTACATGGACGTGGCCCCAACACAGATCGTGTCGGTGGCTGCCTCCTTGGTGCCGTTTCTCGAGCACGACGACGCGAACCGCGCGTTGATGGGCGCCAACATGCAACGGCAGGCTGTGCCTGTGCTGCGTCCTGAGAAGGCCGTGGTCGGTACTGGTGTGGAGCGTGTGGCTGCTGTTGACTCGGGTACCGTGGTGACGGCCAAGCGCGGTGGCGTGGTCGATTATGTCGACACCAACCGTGTGGTGATCCGCGTGAACGACGCCGAAGCTGTGGCTGGCGAAGTGGGCGTAGACATCTACAACCTGATCAAGTATCAGCGTTCCAACCAGAACACCAACATCCACCAACGCGCCATCGTCAAGCGAGGCGACATCGTGGGTGCTGGCGACGTGATTGCTGACGGCGCATCGACCGATCTGGGCGAATTGGCGCTGGGTCAGAACATGCTCGTGGCCTTCATGCCCTGGAACGGCTACAACTTCGAAGACTCGATCCTGATTTCCGAACGCGTGGTGGCTGAAGACCGCTACACCTCGATCCACATCGAAGAACTCGTCGTGATGGCCCGCGACACCAAGCTGGGTTCTGAAGAAATTACCCGCGACATCCCCAACCTGTCCGAGCACCAACTGGCGCGTCTGGACGAATCTGGCATCGTCTACATCGGCGCCGAAGTCGGTCCTGGCGACGTGCTGGTCGGTAAGGTCACCCCCAAGGGCGAAACCACCCTGACGCCTGAAGAGAAGCTGCTGCGTGCGATCTTCGGCGAGAAGGCTTCCGATGTGAAGGACACCTCGCTGCGTGTGGATCAAGGTACCTCCGGCACCGTGATCGACGTGCAAGTGTTCACCCGCGAAGGCATCCAGCGTGACAAGCGCGCTCAGCAGATCATCGACGATGAACTGAAGCGCTTCCGTCTGGACCTGAACGACCAGCTGCGTATCGTCGAGGCCGATGCCTTCGACCGTATCAAGAAGCTGCTGATCGGCAAGGTTGCCAATGGTGGCCCCAACAAGCTGGCCAAGGGCACGACCCTGGACGACGCTTATCTGGCTTCCGTGGACAAGTTCCATTGGTTCGACATCCGTCCTGCCCATGAAGAACTGGCCAACCAGCTGGAGTCGATCAAAAACTCGCTGGAGCAGACTCGTCACAGCTTCGACCTGGCTTTTGAAGAAAAGCGCAAGAAGCTGACCCAAGGCGACGAACTGCCGGCTGGCGTGCTGAAGATGGTCAAGGTGCACCTGGCCGTGAAGCGCCGTCTGCAGCCTGGCGACAAGATGGCCGGTCGTCACGGTAACAAGGGTGTGGTCTCAAAAATCGTTCCGATCGAAGACATGCCGTACATGGCCGATGGCACCCCTGCCGACATCGTGTTGAACCCGCTGGGCGTGCCTTCACGGATGAACGTGGGTCAGGTGCTCGAGGTGCACTTGGGCTGGGCAGCCAAGGGTATCGGTCATCGCATCGGCAACATGCTGCAGCAAGAAGCTGCTGCGGCCGAGTTGCGCAAGTTCTTCGATGAGCTGTACAACCAGTCCGGCGGCAAGAAGGAAGAAATCAATTCCTTCAGCGACACCGAGATCATCGAAATGGCTGACAACCTGTCCAAGGGTGTGCCGTTCGCCACGCCGGTTTTCGACGGTGCCAAGGAAGAAGAAATCCGTGCCATGCTGCAGTTGGCCTACCCGGCTGACATTGCCAAGGCCAAGGGTCTGACGCCCACGCGCACACAAGCCACGCTGTACGACGGTCGCACCGGGGATGCCTTCGAGCGCCCCGTGACCGTGGGTTACATGCACGTGCTGAAGTTGCACCACTTGGTCGACGACAAGATGCACGCCCGTTCAACCGGTCCTTACTCGCTCGTCACGCAGCAGCCGCTGGGTGGTAAGGCGCAGTTCGGTGGTCAGCGTTTCGGTGAAATGGAAGTGTGGGCGCTGGAAGCCTATGGCGCGTCCTACGTGCTGCAGGAAATGCTCACCGTCAAGTCCGATGACGTCAATGGCCGCACCAAGGTGTACGAGAACATCGTCAAGGGTGAGCACTCCATCGACGCCGGCATGCCCGAGTCGTTCAACGTGCTGGTCAAGGAAATTCGTTCGCTCGGTATCGACATCGAGCTTGAGCGTAACTAATCGAGGAATAGGAGAGCCCCATGAAAGGTTTGCTGGACCTGTTCAAGCAATTCACGCCGGATGAGCATTTCGATGCCATCAAGATCGGCCTGGCTTCGCCCGAAAAGATCCGTTCGTGGTCTTTCGGCGAGGTGAAAAAGCCTGAAACCATCAACTACCGTACGTTCAAGCCTGAACGTGACGGCCTGTTCTGCGCCAAGATCTTTGGCCCGATCAAGGACTACGAATGCCTGTGCGGTAAGTACAAGCGTCTGAAGCACCGCGGCGTCATCTGTGAAAAGTGCGGCGTCGAAGTGACCCAGACCAAAGTTCGTCGTGACCGCATGGGGCACATCGAACTGGCGGCGCCTTGCGCTCATATCTGGTTTCTGAAGTCCTTGCCTTCCCGCTTGGGCCTGGTGCTGGACATGACCCTGCGTGACATCGAACGCGTGCTGTACTTTGAAGCATACGTGGTGGTGGATCCTGGCATGACTCCGCTGAAGAAATTCAGCATCATGTCCGAGGACGATTACGACGCCAAACGTATCGAGTACGGTGACGAGTTCGTCGCTCTGATGGGCGCCGAAGGCATCCAGAAGTTGCTGGCTGAGATGGATCTCGACGTCGAGATCGACAAGCTGCGCAACGACATGACCGGCTCCGAGCTGAAAGTCAAGAAGAATTCCAAGCGCCTGAAGGTCATGGAAGCCTTCAAGAAGTCGGGCATCAAGCCCAACTGGATGGTGATGGAAGTGCTGCCGGTGTTGCCACCGGACCTGCGTCCGCTGGTGCCACTGGACGGCGGTCGTTTTGCGACCTCCGACCTGAATGACCTGTATCGTCGCGTCATCAACCGGAACAACCGTCTGGCTCGTCTGCTGGAGTTGAAGGCCCCTGAAATCATCGTGCGCAACGAAAAGCGCATGTTGCAAGAAGCGGTTGACTCTCTGCTGGACAACGGCCGTCGTGGCAAGGCCATGACCGGTGCGAACAAGCGTGCCCTGAAGTCGCTGGCCGACATGATCAAGGGTAAGAGCGGTCGCTTCCGTCAGAACTTGCTGGGTAAGCGCGTCGACTACTCCGGTCGTTCCGTGATCACCGTGGGCCCCACCTTGAAGCTGCACCAGTGCGGTCTGCCTAAGCTCATGGCGCTTGAGTTGTTCAAGCCCTTCATCTTCGCGCGCCTGGAAGCCATGGGCATCGCCACCACGATCAAGGCGGCCAAGAAGGAAGTCGAATCCGGCACGCCCGTGGTGTGGGACATCCTCGAAGAGGTCATCAAAGAGCACCCCGTGATGCTGAACCGTGCGCCGACGCTGCACCGTTTGGGCATCCAGGCGTTCGAGCCCGTGCTGATCGAAGGCAAGGCCATCCAGTTACACCCACTCGTTTGCGCGGCCTTCAACGCCGACTTCGACGGTGACCAGATGGCTGTTCACGTGCCTTTGTCGATCGAAGCACAAATGGAAGCCCGCACGCTGATGTTGGCCTCCAACAACGTGCTGTTCCCAGCAAACGGCGAACCCTCCATCGTGCCGTCGCAAGACGTGGTGCTGGGTCTGTACTACGCCACTCGTGAGCGCATCAATGGCAAGGGCGAAGGCATGATCTTTGCCGATATCCCTGAGCTGCAACGCGCGCTGGATAACGGCGTGGTCGAGATCACTGCCCGCATCAACATCCGCCTGACCGAGTACGTCAAGGACAAGGTCACTGGCGAATTCACGCCTGAGACCAAGCTGGTTGAGACCACTGTTGGCCGTGCGCTGTTGTCCGAGATCCTGCCCAAGGGCTTGCCTTTTGCGAACATCAACAAGGCGCTCAAGAAAAAGGAAATCTCTCGCCTCATCAACACCTCGTTCCGCAAGTGCGGTCTGAAGGAAACCGTGGTGCTGGCCGACAAGCTGCTGCAAAGCGGTTTCCGTCTGGCAACCCGCGCGGGCATTTCCATCGGCATCGACGACATGTTGGTGCCCAAGCAGAAGTACGAGCTGATCGACAAGGCCGAAAAAGAGGTCAAGGAAATCGAACAGCAGTACGTCTCGGGTCTGGTGACCGCAGGCGAGCGCTACAACAAGGTGGTGGACATCTGGGGCAAGACCGGTGACGAAGTCGGTAAGGTCATGATGTCGCAGCTGTCCAAGCAAAAGACCATCGACCGCAATGGCAACGAAGTCGATCAAGAATCGTTCAACTCGATTTACATGATGGCCGACTCGGGGGCCCGTGGTTCTGCCGCTCAGATCCGTCAGTTGGCCGGTATGCGGGGCCTGATGGCCAAGCCTGATGGCTCCATCATTGAAACCCCCATCACGGCGAACTTCCGTGAAGGTCTGAACGTGTTGCAGTACTTCATCTCCACCCACGGTGCTCGTAAGGGTCTGGCGGATACGGCGTTGAAGACCGCGAACTCGGGCTACCTGACCCGTCGTCTGGTGGACGTGACCCAGGATCTGGTGGTCACCGAGAATGATTGCGGCACCGATCAAGGCATTGCCACTCGCGCGCTGGTTGAAGGCGGTGAAGTCATCGAATCGCTGCGCGACCGGATCCTCGGTCGGGTGCCTGCCGTGGACGTTCTGCACCCTGAAACCCAGGGTGTGCTGATCCCCGCTGGCACCATGCTGGACGAAGACACGCTGGACATCCTGGAAGCAGCCGGCGCCGACGAAGTCAAGGTTCGCACGCCGCTGACCTGTGCCACGCGCTACGGTCTGTGCGCGAAGTGCTATGGCCGCGATCTGGGCCGTGGTGGCTTGGTGAACGTGGGTGAAGCGGTGGGCGTGATCGCCGCGCAGTCCATCGGTGAACCCGGTACCCAGCTAACGATGCGTACCTTCCACATTGGTGGTGCCGCTTCGCGTGCTGCCATCGCTTCGAGCGTGGAAGCCAAGTCTGACGGCATCATCGGCTTCAATGCCACGATGCGTTACGTGACCAACGGCAAGGGCGAGTTGGTGGTGATTTCCCGTTCCGGTGAAATCGTCATCACCGACCCGCACGGCCGCGAGCGTGAGCGTCACAAGGTGCCTTATGGTGCGACGCTCAACGTCAAGGCCGACCAGCAGGTCAAGGCCGGTCTGGTGTTGGCCACCTGGGATCCGCTGACCCGTCCGATCATCACGGAATTCGCCGGTAAGGCTCGCTTCGAGAACGTCGAAGAAGGCGTGACCGTCGCTAAGCAGGTGGATGAAGTGACCGGTCTGTCCACCCTGGTGGTGATCGATCCGAAGCGCCGGGGTGCCGCCAAGGTGGTGCGTCCGCAAGTCAAGCTACTGGATGCGGCCGGCCAGGAAGTCAAGATTCCCGGTACCGACCACGCTGTGACCATCGGCTTCCAGGTTGGTGCGCTGATCCAGATTCGCGATGGCCAGGATCTGTCGCCAGGCGAAGTGCTGGCGCGTATCCCAATCGAAGGCCAGAAGACCCGCGACATTACCGGCGGTCTGCCACGTGTGGCCGAACTGTTCGAAGCCCGCTCGCCCAAAGACAAGGGCACGTTGGCCGAGATCACGGGTACCGTGTCCTTCGGTAAGGAAACCAAGGGCAAGGTTCGTTTGCAGATCACCGACCCCGATGGTCAGGTCTGGGAAGAGCTGGTTCCGAAGGAAAAGAACATCCTGGTGCACGAAGGCCAGGTGGTCAACAAGGGCGAATCCATCGTCGACGGTGCGGCCGATCCCCAAGATATCTTGCGCTTGCTGGGTATCGAAGAATTGGCACGTTACATCGTCGACGAAGTGCAGGACGTCTACCGTTTGCAAGGCGTGAAGATCAACGACAAGCACATCCAGGTGATCGTTCGCCAGATGCTGCGCCGTGTTCAGATCGTCAACCCTGGCGACACCAGCTACATCGCTGGCGAGCAAGTGGAACGCTCCGAATTGCTGGATACGAACGACAAGATGCGTGCTGAAGGCAAGATGGTCGCGACCTACAGCGATGTCCTCCTGGGGATCACGAAGGCCTCGTTGTCGACCGACTCCTTCATCTCAGCGGCGTCCTTCCAGGAAACCACCCGTGTGCTGACCGAGGCTGCCATCATGGGCAAGCGCGACGAGCTGCGTGGCCTGAAGGAGAACGTCATCGTGGGTCGTCTCATCCCCGCCGGTACCGGCATGGCCTTCCACCAGGCCCGCCGCGCCAAGGAAGAGATGGACGATACCGAGCGCCGCGCCATCGCCATGCAGGAAGCCCAAGAGCGTGCTGCTCTTGAGTTGGCTGCACTGGACGAGGGTACGGCCGACGAGGCTCCCGCAGAAGGCGGCGCTGCCGAATAATTGGCACGAGTCTTCTCACTCGAAAGCCAGGGCGAATGCCCTGGCTTTTTTTTTGACCGAATCAGGGGTGCTCAGCCATAAAAAAACCCACCGGGATCAGCCGGTGGGTGCTTCCGCTGGAGTCGGGAACGAAGTGGCGATCAGCTGCGGCGGCGGCGCAGAACAAGCCCCATGCCGGCAAGGCCCAATCCCATCAGAGAGAGGCTGTTGACTTCAGGTACCGCGGTCACGCTCAGTCCGGCCAGTCGGAAGGCCGTCCCAGCCCCAGTCGCTTGCAGGTTGAAGACTGTTCCGGTGGGGGGGCTGCTCAGATTGAAGGTCTTGACCAACAAACCGTTGTCGTTGCTGGAGCCCAGCGCGATCGAGGTAGAGCCGGTCGACAGGCTCGCGGCATCGCCGATGAGCGGCGTGTTCTCCCATTGTGATAAACCGATCGCGTTCAGTTGTACGGCCTGATTGAAGGTCAGCTCCAGGCGCTCTCCGGTACCACCAAACAGCGAACGGTTGATCTCGCCTGCATCCAGGCCTCCACTCAGCACCCCAATGCCGTCGAAGCGATCGGCCACCGAAACCAGTTTGCCGCTGCCATCGTAGGCACGGATGGTGACCCCAATCAGCCCATCGTTGTAGGTGGGGGCGCTGCTGACGGTGTCGATCAGCGGCCCGCCCGACAAATAAAAATCAAAATTGGCGGTGGTGGCTGCTCCCGCTTGGGCGGACACGACCAGTGCCAATGCCGCCAAGCTGCCGATTTTCAAACCTTTCACGTCTCTCTCCTTGATTGTGTCTCGTCGTGTCCCAGGGCCCCGAAAAATCCGGGCTCTGGTGTGAATCCATCACATGTCTTGGATTGTCATGAACAGAGGCAGCAGCCGGCTAGGGGGCAGCCGGAAAGCGGGGATCATCACGCGACGGACTTGCGCGAAATCGAAGCCCAAGCCTACAATAGAAGGCTTTTCGGCTTTCTCCCACGATGAAAATCCAGGAGAGGGCCGTTTTGTGCTTGTCTCAAGCGCCCTCAGCTCTCGTTCAAGGGTTGTCTAAGTGCTTGATTTTCAAGTGATTTTTCAACGGGAACCAAAAAATGCCAACCATCAACCAGCTCGTGCGCCACGGCCGTCAGGTCGAAGTCACGAAATCCAAATCGCCTGCGATGCAGAACTGCCCGCAGCGTCGTGGCGTGTGCACCCGCGTGTACACCACCACGCCTAAGAAGCCTAACTCCGCTCTGCGTAAGGTTGCCAAGGTGCGCCTGACCAACGGTTTTGAGGTCATCTCCTACATCGGCGGTGAAGGCCACAACCTGCAAGAACACAGCGTCGTGCTGGTTCGCGGCGGTCGTGTGAAGGACTTGCCCGGTGTGCGTTACCACATCGTGCGCGGCTCTCTTGACCTGCAAGGCGTCAAGGATCGTAAGCAATCTCGCTCCAAGTACGGTGCGAAGCGTCCCAAGAAGGCTTAATCCCCTTTTTTGAAAGTAATAGTCGGTCGTCTTCATCTGCGCGTCACCAACTGAGTGCAAGCTGCAATTGAGAAGGCCGAGGTGGCGGTCAGCCCGGAATGGTCCGGTAGCTAACCGAGTAAGTGGAGTCTATTGAGACTGGACTCCAGGATGTGGGCGAAAGCCAGCATCAACTGAAGCATTGAAAGGAATCGAAATGCCTCGTCGTCGCGAAGTACCCAAGCGTGAAATCCTGCCCGATCCCAAGTTCGGATCGGTTGAATTGTCCAAGTTCATGAACGTGATCATGGAATCCGGCAAAAAGGCCGTGGCCGAGCGCATCATTTACGGCGCTCTGGAACAAGTCGAGCAAAAAGCCGGCAAGGATCCGCTGGAAGTCTTCAACATCGCTTTGAACAACATCAAGCCCGTGGTGGAAGTGAAATC
>JAGWLR010000166.1 GCA_028864885.1 Burkholderiales bacterium
GTGGCCGATCCCTTCACGCGACAGGCTGGAGCCCGGCTGTATCGAACCGGCGATCTGGGACGCTGGCGCCCCGATGGCTCGCTTGAGCACTTGGGACGGTTGGACTTTCAGGTCAAGATTCGTGGCTACCGCATCGAACTGGGTGAGATCGAAGCACGGCTTGCCGCGCAGCCCGGCGTGGCGCGCAGCGTGGTCGTGGCGCGTGAGGCTTCTCCTGGCGAGATGCAGCTGGTCGGCTACGTCACGCCGCAACCTGGCTGCGCGGTCGATACATCGGCCTTGCGACAAGCCCTGCGAGTGGACCTACCCGACTACATGGTGCCTCAGCACCTCTTGCTGATCGCGAGCCTGCCGTTGCTGCCCAACGGCAAGATCGACCGTAAATCGCTGCCGGCACCGGCTACCCAAGGGCCAGCACCCGTGGCTCCAGCCGCGCCGGCCGCCCCCGTTTCGGGCCCAGCGTCGGCCCTGCAAAAAGGCATCGCACAAGCAATGGCCGATGTCTTGGGCAAGCCCCATGTCGGCCTGACAGACAACTTTTTCGAGCTGGGCGGACATTCGCTGCTGGCTGCACGGCTGGCCACCCGTTTGATCGAAGTGGTTGGATTCCGCCCCGCATTGCGCGTGATTTTTGAATCGCCTACGCCGCAGGCGCTGGAGCAAGCCCTGGCGCAACAACCCACTGCCGGCGCCCAACCCAGCACCGCGATAATTCCAGTACGGGCGGATCAGTCGACAGCGCCCTTGTCGCAGATGCAATTGCGCCTGTGGTTCCTGGAAACGCTGTCACCCGGTACGGTGGCCCACAACACGCCATCTGGCCACCTGCTGCACGGCCCGCTGGATGTGGCGGCGTTCGAGCACGCCCTGCAACTGTTGATTGAACGCCAAAGCGTATTGCGAACGGTGATGGAGCGCACCCCCGAAGGCGCCCGCCAACGCATCCTGCCCCAACTCGATTTCAAGCTGCCGTTCACCGACTTGAGCGACCTGCCCGCCGATCAACAGCAAGCCAGTTTGCAAGCCACGGTCAAGCAGTTGGTCGAAACGCCCTACCCGCTGGAGCAAGGCCCCCTGTTCAGCGCCCACCTCTGGCGCCTGAGCCCGACCGAGCACGCGTTCTTCTTCCAGACACATCACCTCATCTGGGATGGCTGGTCGTTTGACATCTTCTACCAGGACATCTCCGAGCTCTACGAAGCCTGCCGCACCGGTCGCGCGCCCCAGTTGCCGCCGATCACGGTCAGCTACGGTGATTTCTCGGCCTGGCATCAGCAATGGCTGAGCGGCCCCGAACTGGCTCGCCAGACGGAATACTGGCGCAACAAGCTCAGCCCCCTGCCCGATCCGATCGAGTTGCCCTTGGATCGCCCCCGCCCTGCGGTGATGTCGGGGCGCGGCGACAGCGTCATGTTCAACCTGGGCAGCCGCGTCACCCGCGCCTTGCGCGAGCAGGCGCAACGCAGCGGCCGCACCTTGTACGTCACCCTGCTGTCGGCCTATACCCTGGCCTTGCACCAGATCAGCCAGCAGCGCGACTTCGTGGTGGGCACCCCCGTTAGAGGTCGCGAGCAGCCCGGGCTGGAGCCTTTGATGGGCTTCTTCGTGAACATGCTGCCCATGCGCATGCAGATCGATCCAGATCAGACCTTGCCGAGCTGGATGGATCAGGTTCACCGCATGGTGGTCGAGTCCTTCTCGTATCCGGAAGTCCCGTTTGAACACCTGGTGCGCGAGCTCAACGTACCGCGTGACAGCAGCTACTCGCCGATCTATCAGGTTTCTTTCTCGTACCAGGATGCCCGGGACCGCCAGACCCACTGGGGTAACGTGGCGCACGACCGCATGGCCACCCCCATCCTGGGCTCGGCTCAAGACATCGGTCTGTGGTGCGTGGAAACGGCTGAAGAGATCGAGTTCGTTTTCACCTTCAACACCGACGTGCTGGACGCTGCCACGGTGTCTCGATTGGGGGCCCGCATCGAAGCCCTGCTGCACCTGATCGAAACGCAACCCAACGCGGCGCTGCATGAGTACAGCGTGTTGCCAGTTGACGAGCAGGCGGAACTGGCTACGTGGAACCAGACGCAACAAGCCTTTGACCACACGGCCACGGTGCACCAGATCATCGAAGCCCAGGTTCGACGCACGCCCCAGGCCCCGGCAGTGTTGCACCCCGGTTGGGGGCAGCTGAGCTACCAGGAACTGGATGGCCGGGCCAATCGGTTGGCTCGGCTGCTGAGGCAACGCGGTGCGGGGCGCAGAGCGCTGGTGGGCCTGTGTGTCGAGCGTGGCGTTGACATGCTCACTGCCCAACTGGCTGTTCTCAAGGCCGGGGCGGCCTATGTCCCACTCGACCCGTCCTACCCCACCGAACGCCTGGTCTACATGAGCACGGATGCCGAGCTCACCTTGCTCATCTCAGAGCAAGTCCTGCTCGACGTGCTGCCTTGGCCTCGGGATCGCCAGGTCTTGCTGGATTCGGATGCTGCCGACATTGCGGCCCAGAGTGATGCCCCGCTACCGGCTCATGCGGAGCTGGACGCTCGCCCGGAAGACGCCGCCTACGTGATCTACACCTCAGGATCAACGGGTCAGCCCAAGGGCGTGGTGGTGCCCCACCGGCCCGTGGTCAACTTCCTGACCAGCATGGCCAAGCAACCTGGCTTGAGTGCACAGGATCGACTGCTGGCCGTCACCACCCTGAGCTTTGACATTGCTGTACTGGAACTTTTGCTGCCGCTGTCGGTGGGCGCTCAAGTGGTGCTGGCCA